>JAOZVK010000692.1 GCA_029938185.1 Bacteroidales bacterium
AGAAAAACACTTGAAGATAAATATCCAATACAAGCTAAGTTTACAGATAATAATACAGGATTAGAAAAAAACAATGAAAATATATTTGGAAAAAAAACTAATATTATTGATAATAATGTAATAGTTGATAAAACTACAAAGAGTAAATCAGAACAAGCCAAACAGATTAATATAAAAGTTGAAAAAGAGGAGCTGTCAAATCTAATGGATGTTGATAACAAATCAAAAAAGAAACATTATTTTTTTTATTTCAATAAAAAAGGCAATTTAGTGAACTATGTGACAAATAGTGAGGGCCCTGATAAATATTTTGTAATTGAAAAAGATATGGATATATATGGGCAAACTGAATTTAAGGAACTAACAGTAACTTTCTCTGGTAAAGATTTTCAAGAAATGTGGACTGGAAGTAATTCAAATGCTAAAGAGAGAAAGGATAGAATTGAACAAGCTGCATCAGTCATTTTAGATTTTTAAAATTATGAAATTAGAATAATACATGACCCAGTTGAAGGAAATACATTTGAAAAATCAGATTTAGTTGTAGATATTTCTCCTTTAATGAAAAAAATTGTAATAGAATATAAGAATATATTTAAACGTATTGAATCAAAAAAGATTACTAACTCTGATAAAAAAAGAATAATTGAACTACAAAAAGAAATAGATAAACTAACGAAAGAGCGAAAAAAACAAAGACATGGATATGTTTCCGATAATGATAAAGACAAAACAAAACATATAATACTTTTTGGGATACATACTCATCCAAATAAAGATATGAGTAAAAAAGGGGTAAATGAAATAGATACTAATAATGCAGATAACTTTTTGAAAGCTCCAATATATGCAATAGATTATTTAAGCGTAACTTATGGATATGATAGAAAAAGAATTGGAGGTTCTAAAAATCCTCGTGCACTTTTTGGATACAAACCTCAAAGTGGTATTGATAATTACAATCATCCTAACTTTAATATTGTAACACATGCTATAAAACTTAAGTATAATGTCAAATAAAAATAAAATTATATTGTTATTACTCTTTAATCTAGCTTGTACATATAATGAGAATGTTTATATTGAGAATAAGAATAGTTATAAATTAGATACAAATACAACTAAAATAATCAATAAAAACGAATCAAACGATTCAGTTTTATATGCACTTGATTTACCTTTTGAAGCAACAGATTATTTTAAAAAGGAGCTAGAGTGTGATTCAGATTATATTGTTTTTGTTTATATGAGAAGAATAAAAGGAGTAGAATTAGAAATTTTACCTTCGTACATAAATTATGATAATAGCTTGAAAAATAAGTTGTTTGATTTATCTGATAATGTACCATATGTGATTAATATACGTTTAAAATATATATTATTAACATCTGCTTATGGCGGATTATATACATGTACAAATAAAATTCAGAAATATATAAAATTGTCTTCTGGTAAATTAATTCCTATTGTTAAATATGAAAATATAACTATAAAGACATTAGGACTACCAGTACTAGGAGGAGATGGACTGTATCTTTTAATTGATAGTACAGGAAAAGTAATTAGAAAAAGTGGTTATCAATAATTTTTTACAGATAATATAAATGGTATAATACTTTGATTAATACTTGAAACAGTTTGTTAATATTTAAATTATACGTATTTAGCATATAAACAAATAAATCCAAATAAAATGAAATTAATTATATACAAAACTGTTTTTATATCACTTTTCTCTTTATTAATTAGCTGTACATTAGATAATAAAAATAAAATTATTATCAGAAATGATACTATTAAAAAAATAACAAAACCAATCACAAAATATACGTTTAAAGATTCTGTATTTCTTTCATTTCCTAAAGATATTGAAGATGCTATACTTGAAGAGTTAAAAAACACAGATGATTTTAATGCATTTTATGATGATGAGCTAGATTATATTGAATTAATAGTAGTTAAGGAGAAAAAAAATATCTATAATATGAATGCAAAAATTACAGGTTATTTTTTATTTACCCCGGATATTCAATTACCAATTATTATATTAGAAGACAAAGGTTATTTCTTAGGTCACAGCCTTTATTATTTTAGAACTAAAAAAAACTCAGGCATTATAAAATATTATGATTATTAGTATGGGGTATTTTGTACAAATTAAACTGTTTAGTTGATTATATTAAATGTACTTTCAATATTGTAACACATGCTATAAAACTTAAATATAATGTCAAATAAAAATAAAATTGTACTGTTATTACTCTTCAATCTAACTGCTTGTACATATAACGAAAATGTATATGTAGAGAACCCTCATACATAGGCTATGACAAAAGTTTGAAAAAATTTTTATTAACTTCTGCCAATAATGTACCATATATGATTAACAAACGTTTAGAATATATTTTATTAACATCTGCTTATGGCGTATTATATACATGTTCAGATAAAATTCATAACTATATAAGAATGGAGACTGTTCAGTCCTAACAGATTAATTATTAATTGATTAGATGAATAAATAT
>JAOZVK010000693.1 GCA_029938185.1 Bacteroidales bacterium
TCGCAAGCGAAAAAAAAATAAAAAAAAATAACCGCAACCACACACATATCCGATATGGTTCACTGCAAAATCGGACTAATAACAAATCATTTAAAATTTAATAACATGAATACAATCAATTTTAGAGAAGTTTACAAAAGCGAAGACCTTGTAATATTTCACGATGCGAATAATGAAATATTGAAAAATGTGTGGCTTGATAAAGACATATCTACTGAAATGTTAAAATCAGAAATGCACAAATGGATGGAAGAGTTTAATAAATATAAACCATCTTTTATGCTAACAGATAATACAAAAGGATTGATACTTGGACTTGAAATTCAAAAGTGGATAGCAGATTTTTTATTTCCAACAATAACAGATATATCTGCAAAAAAGTGGGCGATAATTGTGGGTGATGAAATATTTTCTGCCGTTTCAACAGAACAAATGACAGATGAGAAAACAGGAAAAAGTGATGACTACAAAGAAGCGTTTTTTGAAAATGATGAGACCGCTGCAATTAAATGGTTGCTAAAATAGTTAAAAAAGTTCGTTGTCTTTTTTAATTAAATGACAACGAACTATTTACAAATATTAGCAAAATAAAAATTTAGAAAATATATCAAACCGATAATAAAATTAATAAATTTGCACTTTGTTTACAAAAATAAAAAATAGTAGTATGATATAAACTATTACACAATAATCAATGACAAACAAAGAACTTGAAAAAATATTAAAACAAGGAGAAAGTTATACCGTTGAATTTAAACGAAGTATAAGCAAAGAAATAAAAAATGAGATTTGTTCATTTGTCAATTCATCGGGTGGAAAAATTCTTATCGGCGTTGATGATGATAATACAGTTTGTGGAATTAAAACGGATAATAAAATTCGTTCTCAATTACAAACAACAATTTCTGCAATTTCACCAAGACCAAACTTAAAAATTGATGACTACGAATATAAAGGAAAAAATATTATTATAATAGACTGTATTGCAGATGATAAAAAGCCTTATGTTAGTTCTGGTTCAATTTATATTAGAATAGGAGCAAATTCACAAAAATTAACAACTGCAGATGAAATAAGAGAGTTTTTTCAACAGGCAAATAAAATATTTTTTGGCAAAAATGATAGTGATAATTTTTCATATCCGCAAGATTTCGACACCAAAAAGTTTAATCGCTTTATGACAAAAATAGGGATTTCTAAACAATTGCCACAAAAACAGATACTTGAAAATTTAGAATTATTTTCGAAAAAGGACAAATTTTTAAATTCAGGCATTTTGTTCTTTGCAAAAAATGTTCAAAAACACCACGGACACGCATCAGTAAGGTGTTTATTGTTTAAGGGAATTAACAAGACTTTAATCTTTGATGACAAATTAATTACAGGTAATTTGACAGAACAATATGAAGGTGCATTAGAATTTCTAAAATCTAAACTCGAATTGCGATACATAATTGAAACAGCCGGTCCGAGAGTTGAAAAATATGAAATACCTGAAACCGTTTTTAAGGAAGCAATTATCAATGCTTTGGTTCATCGTGATTATTATGAAATTGGCGGAAAGACACATATTGAAATTTATGATAACAGAGTGGAAATTACTAATCCTGGCGGTCTTGTAAATACGATAAAAGAAAATGAATTTGGACAAAGAAGTGTTTCGAGAAATCCGAAAATTTTCAGTTTTTTTCAACGATTAGACTTGGTAGAACAAGTGGGTTCGGGAATAACTCGAATGCGAGAAAAAATGAAAGATGAAAATTTACCTGCACCACACTTTTCAATAGAAGGAATTTTTGTAGTAACACTTTATCGTCCAATTGAATTTAATAAATGGTTAGAAAGCTGGACAGATAAAATATCAAAAAATCAAATTGCAATTTTAAAAGCGATACATAAAAATTCAGAAATAACATTTGCAAAATTAAGCAAAGAAATAAAATTAGGAAAAACAACAATTAATAATAATATTCAGGAACTTAAAGAATTAGAATTATTACAAAGAGTAGGTTCAGAACGAAAAGGTTATTGGTCGGTTTCTACAAAAAAATAAAAAAGTGGAGTGAAAAGTGGAGTGAACTAAAATGCAAATAATAGTTATTATAGACTGTTATTCAATAAGTTTCGTGAAATTAAAACAAATGATTTTAAAAAGTGGAGTGGAAAAGTGGAGTGAAAAAAGAAAGAAAATGAGCATATCATTGTGCTTAATGCCATTTTTTTTATTTTTTTGTTTCGCCTACGGCTCACAAAAAAAATAAAAAAAACGTCATAAGCACATATCCGTTACACACAACTAAAAAAAAACAAAAAATGATAATTGAAAAATAAATTTTGTATTTTTGCAAATCATTCATAATAATAACATTTTTACCAATAAAAAATGGCAAACGAACGTAAAACTGAAATAATAACTCGTAAACATTTTGAGAAATTTCAAGACATAATAGAAATTGAAGAACAAAGCTCTGATAATCCTAAAATTGATAAGTTATTAAAAACAGCTTCTAAAAAGGGAACAG
>JAOZVK010000231.1 GCA_029938185.1 Bacteroidales bacterium
AAATGATTTAATAGTTTAATTATCAAATAGTTTTAAGTTCGTAAAGTAGAATTACAAGCACTTAATAAAAAAAGTAGTAAGAATGGATATAATATTTGCTTTTTGTACATTTTTTTATTGTTAAATGGCTGAATTGTTAAACTGTCAAATTGTTTGAATGGTTAAATAGTTGAGTAATATAGTCTAACAAAAGTTTTTCAACATTTATATTTTGTTAAATTGCATATTATTAGAGTATTAATAGAATGCGTAAGCAACATTAAATAGGTTGAAGACCTTATTTTTATGATTGATATATTTTTTCTGCAAAAGCAGAAAAAATATATCTAACAATTTAGCAATTTGACCATTAAGGATTAATCTTGAAGTTTTTCAAGTGCATAAATACTTGCAATTTGAGTCTCAGTAAGTACTGATTTGTAGATTCTAATCTCGTCAATGCTTCCGTTGAAATATCCACCCCATTCAGCTGGGATAATTTTGTCAGTATTGTAATTGTCAGTTGTTGCAGCATATTTGCTTGAGCCAACTCCAAATACAAGATTGTGTTCTGAAACAGTTACTAAATCGCCTGTAAGCTCTGTAGTATGAGTTTGTGTTTTAACGCCATTAATGTAAAACACCATTTCGCCACCACCAAAAGTTACGCCCAGATGATACCATTTGTTAAGTTCTAATGCAGGTTCAGTATCTTTATCTTTAGCTTCTCCAATATTTGCAGTGAAAAATGATTTGTTAGCACCTTGTAATTGAAATTTATAACCATTCCAAGAATGAAGACCAAGAAAACGATTATTTTCTCTAATTTCAGCAGCATTTACCCAAACTGTAATAGTAATTTGTTTTGGATTTATTGCTGCATTATAAGGAACTTCAACAAAAGCACCTTTATTAAAACTAATGGCTTTGTTTGCTTTTCCATAACGGTCAGTTGCCCAAGTTGGATTTCCTGCGCCAAATGTAGCAATTCCTGTTTTAAATGTTCCATTTAAGCTATTGCCAGAATAATCTTTAACAGTTGTTCCAGAAGCATCGTCAAAAGTCCAATGTCCAACTAAATCGTTGGCAGCAATTGGTGTGATTTCAGCATCGTTAAATGCTGTCGTTGCTTCCGTTAGCGAAATAACAGTGTTGTCAACTACCGTTTGTGTAGATGCAACATTGTCGTTCACTGCTTGAGCAATATCAATAACTGCTTGTAATGTAGCTATTGAACCATAAGCAAATTGTCCGGCTGCAAGACCTTCTTCTGAAGCTGCAACAAGTGTTTTTGCTTCTGTCAATTTCTCTGCTAAGATAGTTTTTGTAACAACTGTATCATTGTCATCTTTGTCACATGAAGTTGTAAAAACTAAACTAATTCCTAATAAAGCAATTAGTAAAAACATTCCTCTTTTCTTTAAAACTTTCATTGTTTAAGAGTTTTAGTGCTAAACTGT
This sequence comes from Bacteroidales bacterium, assembly GCA_029938185.1. Lineage (GTDB taxonomy): Bacteria > Bacteroidota > Bacteroidia > Bacteroidales > JAOZVK01 > JAOZVK01. Next base: position 1,440 of record JAOZVK010000231.1, read on the forward strand.
TGTTTTGTTATCAGATTAGCTGTTTGTTAGTAAAAAAAAATAATTAATTAATTTTGGTATTAGAGTCTATTTCACTTTGTGGAATAGGAAAATACCTGTGTTGCTCATAAATAAAATTTGTAGTATTTAGAGCTTGTTCTGCAATATTTTTTCCGTAACGCATTAAGTCATAAAAACGGTGAAATTCAAAACCAAGTTCAACTCGTCTTTCATGGCGAATAGTGCTTCGCAAAAAGCTATTGTCGGTATTGTTTATATCTACTAATAATAAGTTTGGAACAGTTCCGGAATTTTCTAATTCTGTGTCGTAAAAATAGCATTCTCTAGCTCTTTTTCTAACTCTATTTAATGGAATTAAAGCTTCGCTAGCTCTACCAAGTTCATTTAAAGCTTCTGCTTGAATTAATAAAATTTCTGAAAAACGCATAAATGCATAATTCAAATTTCCATCGCCAATTGGTGTTTCGGAAGTGGGTTGTACGTGTTTGCGTTGCAAAAAACCTGTAACCGACCATGCTGGATTAAAATTCTCACCATTTACCCACTTTTTACCGTCTCTTCCTACGGTATAATCTAATCTTGGGTCAACCACACCACTTGCAGTTACTTCAAATTCATCAATAAAATTTTGAGTAGGCGCATTAAAAGAATATCCAGTAGGTTTTGGCGAAAAATATTGATTTAGATAACTTCCTAAAATTGGTACTTGATTTTCTAAGTGTTGAATTTTAAAAATTACTTCTGAATTATTTTTATATCCAACATTGAAATTATTGCCATATATTGGCATTAATGTGTAGCCTAATTGTTCAACAGCATTAGCACTTTCGAGAGCTAAACTCCATTTTTGTTGAAAAAGATATACTTTTGCTAATAAACCAAGTGTTGCACCTTTGGTGGCTCTTCCTGTTTCAAGATTGCTGTAAGCTATTGGTAATACGCTAGCTGCTTCCGATAAATCTTTTTCTATTTGATTGTAAATTTTTTCTACGAAAGCAACAGGAACATTTAAACCTTCGACATTATTAACGGCTTCAATTTTTAAAGGTATTTCACCAAAAATATTTACTAAATGAAAATAATAATAGGCTCTTAAAAATTTTGCTTCGCCTATAATTTGTTGTTTTAGATTTTCGTCCATTTCAATTGCTGGAACATACGAAATTACATTGTTTGCTCTAATAATTCCTTCGTAGTAATGTTTCCAGATAGATTCAATTTGTCCGTTATCTGAATTTACATTGAAATCATTAATGTAAGTAATATCGCTCAAATCGCCTGAATTTCCGCCTTTTACTGCATCATCTGAAGCTACATCGCCAAAAACCCAAAGATTGTTAGCTGTAGAAGTGAACGCAGCAATTTGATATGTGCTGTTGATTGCAAAAATAGCGTGTTCTTTTGTCTGATAAAAAGTATTATTTGTGTATTCTCCCTGTAAATCAACGTCTAACATCTTTTCGCAGCTTGTTATAGAAAGTACGAAAAAGAATAATATTGTGTATATATATTTAATTTTCATAATTGTTAAATAAATCATTAAAACATAAACTCATAAAATAAGTATTGTATTAAAACTATTTTCAACTTTTTGCCAACGCATATTACTGTCTATAAGTTAAATAGTTTCGATATAAATAGGTCTTAGACCTTAAAAAGCACGAGTTGCTTAAAAAACTACTTGTAAACCAAAAGTTACTGTAAATGCTGAAGGATATGTTCCCCAGTCTATTCCGTTTACACGAAATGCTTCGCCACTGTGCAAGGTATTATCACTTGTTGCTAGTTCAGGGTCTAATCCTGGGTATTTTGTGAATGTATATAAATTAGTTCCCGAACCGTAAATTCTTAATTTTGTTAAGTGTAATTTTTCTAATACTTTAGTAGAAAAATTATAGCCAATCTGAACATTTTTAAGTTTAATGTAAGAGCCGTCTTCTAAAAAGCGAGACGATGGTCGTGCATTGTTAGATTTTGCTTCCCAAGCTGCTCGTGGCTGCGTGTTGCTTGTTCCTTCGCCAGTCCAACGCTCATCGTAGTATCTTTGTGTTAAATTAAACGGACGATAAAAGCCTTCAATATCTGTTGCAATTTGGTAATATAATTTCTGACCAAAAGCACCTGAGAAAAACATTGAGAAATCAAATTTCTTATACGTAAATCCTAAATTTAGACTTGTTACCAGTTTTGGAATAGCACTTCCTAAATGTGTTCTGTCATCGCTATCAATTTTTCCATCGCCGTTTTGGTCTTTAAATTTTACATCGCCAGGTTTAATGTTATTCCCCTGAAAAGCATGAGTTACAATTTCTGTTTCGTTCTGAAAAATTCCTTCCATTTCATACAAATAAAACGAGCCAATAGGGTAAGCTTTTTCTGTTTTCGTCGCGTACACACCGTTATCAATACGCCCTGCAAGAATTGGATTTTCTAATTCTAACATTTCGTTGTGAAGCAATGCACCATTCGCTTTTATATAGTATGATAAATTGTCGGAAACGTATTTTTTGTACTCAATAGTCATTTCAAATCCTGAATTTAAAACACTCCCTGTGTTTATAATTGGCGAAGCTGCATAGCCTGCCGATGAAGGAATTGAAACGCTTAATAATAAATCGTTGGTTACTTTTCTAAAATAATCTATGTTTATATTTAATTTGTAATTGAATAAACTAATATCAGTTCCAATGTCAATTTGTTTACTTGTTTCCCACTTTACATCTGCATTTCCCAACATATAAGTTGCATAACCTTCAGTAGCAGTTTCGCCAAAAGGATATTGATAGCCTTTTGTAATGCGTTCTAAATAAGCAAAATCAGGTATTTCTTGATTTCCTACTGCTCCATAACTGAGTCTTAATTTCCATTGGTCTATATTTTTGTTTTCTGTAAATAAATCTTTATTAATATCCCAACCCAGCGAGGCAGAATAGAAAGTTCCCCATCTGTTTTCTTTGCTAAACCTTGAAGAACCATCTTGTCGGATAAGTGCAGAGACAAAGTATTTTTCTTTGTAATTGTAATTTACTCTTGAGAAAAATGAAAGCAAATTGTAAGTCAAATTTGTTTCGCTTGAAGTAACTACACCTGTGCCGTTTCCAATGTAAATTAATGCGGGATTTTGGTCTGGAAAATCTCTGTCGTTCACTGTAGTATTTGCAAATTTATTACTTACACTCTCTCCTCCAATCATTGCATTAAAATTGTGCTTACCAAAGCTTTTAGTGAAATTTAAAACATTACTAAACGACCAGTTTAATGATGAATTATGATATACGTTAAGCGAATTTATTTCGTTTACTTTACGGCTGTTGCTATTTCCCCAAGTTTTATTGAATCTTTTTTGTTTGTATTCCGAGTTGTCCATTCCTAAAATGGAAACGAAATTTAGATTTTCGTTTATCTTAAATTTAAGATTTAAATCGCCAAAAGTACTTAGTTGGCTTTTAACATTATTGGTATTAACCAAAAGTCCAAGTGGATTGTAGCCATCGCCAAGTAAATCGGGTCTATCGGGTAAGTCTACAAATTCGCTTTGCTCGTCATAAGTGGGTATCATTGGGTTTCTGAAAAAAGCATAACGAATTGCACTTCCACCATTTCCGCCATATCCATCGCCCGAACTTCCTACAATACTTGTTTCCGATTTGCTAATATTTATGTTTGTGCCAACTGTTAGCCAATCTTTAATTTCAGAAGTGATACTGATTTTTCCTGTAATTTTCTCGTGTTCACTGCCTACCATTATTCCCTCTTGTCCAAAATAACTTCCCGAAATATTGTATTGCGTTTTTTCTCCACCACCGCTTATTCCTAAGTATTGAGAATTTATAATTGCTGTTCTAAAAATAGATTCTAAATGATTGATATTAGAAGCGCTATTTAGATAATCATTGGTTATTTTTTTTCTGTAAAGTTCTGGATGTTCAATTATATTTGTTTTATTATTAAATGTTTCTGCGGCTTCGTTAAAAACTTCAGCATATTCATATTTATCAAGCATTTCGGTTAGTTTTCCGTGTTTTTGGAAACCAATACTTGAGTTGAATGTTATTTTTGTTGCTTTATTTTTTTGTCCTCTAAAAGTGGTAATTAGCACCACTCCGTTACTTGCAACATTTAAAAATTAGAAATAATGATAAAAGTTACAGACTCTAAAAGTGGTAATTAGCACCACTCCGTTACTTGCTCGTGAGCCATAAATTGCTGCCGAAGATGCATCTTTTAATACGCTAATTGATTTAATGTCAGATGTTGAGAGGTTGTTCATTCCATCTTTTGTAGGAACGCCATCAATTATATATAATGGTGAATTAACTCCTGTAACAGAGCCTAAACCTCTAATTTGAACCTGAACGCCTTCGCCTGGTGCTCCACTATTTTGAGTAACATTTATACCAGCTGCCAAACCTTGCATAGCTTGTGAAATTCCCAAAGCATTTGTTTTTGTTAAATCATCAGCATCTATTGTCGAAATAGAACCTGTAACGCTTGATTTTTTTTGTGTTGCGTAACCAATAACAACCACTTCGTCAAGGTCTTTTGTGTCCGATTCTAATACTATATTTATTTCTGTTCGTTCGTTTATTGGTTCAATTTTCTTTTTAAAACCAATAAATGAAAAAACTAAAGTGTCATTTAAGTTTTCGACATTAATTTCATAAATTCCGTCAAAATCGGAAATAACACCTGTACTTGTACCTTTTATAATAACTACAACGCCAGGTAAAAGCTCTCCATCGTCAGCCGTTATTGTTCCTTTAACTGTATGTGTTTGTTTGCTTTGCTTAATTTTTTGTTGAGCTACAATTACAATATAATCATCAACGTATTTGTAGCTTAACTTTGTACTTTTAAAAGTTTGTTGTAACAAATTGCTAGTAGTTGATTGCGCTAAATTAATTTTAATTTTCCGGTTCAAATCAATATTATCTGTTTGATAGAAAACTGAATAGTTTGTATTTTGTTTAATGTATTTGAATACTTCATCTACGGTCATTACTTTTTTTAGCTCGTATTTTTGCGCAAGCATTTTTCCTGAAATTGAATTACTGTAAAATATCAGATTCATTATAAGCAGAAATTTAAAAAACTTTATTAACATTTTAAGAAAATTTTTCATAAATAAATATTTGAATTTTTTATTATTGTTACTCAATTATTATCGTATCATTAATTATTTTGTACTCAAAAGGAGTTGTTGTATTAATAATTTTCAGAATTTTAGAAATACTGTCGTTAATGCTAAATTCGCCAGTATATCTGCATTTTTTAATTTTTTTGTTTTCAATTCTAAATGTGACATTGTGATAGCGTTCAAGCTTTTGTGCAATATCTATGAAGCGTTGATTTTTGAAAATAATTTTACCGTCTTTCCATGATGAATTTTTTGTTATATTACTGGTTTCAATTATTTTGTATTCTTTTTTATTTCTAAGAAGAAGATATATTTGATTGGGTTTTAAAATATCGGAATAGCCTTCCAGATTAGAAATTTTTATTTCACCTTTTTCAAGAGAAATTTTGTGAATATTTTCGTTGGTATATGCCATTACATTGAATGTTGTGCCTAATACTTTTATAATATTGTCGCTGGTATGCACAATAAATGGTTTTGCAGAATTGTATTTTACATCAAAAAAAGCTTCTCCTTCTAAAATTATTTTTCTGTTTTCATTGCCATAATTGGAAGCGTATTTTAGCATTGAACCCGAATTTATTGTTACCGAAGTGCTATCGGGTAAGAAAATGTGTTTTATTTTGCCGTTTGGAACATTAATTTCTACGTAAGTAACATCAATACTATCATTGAAAATTAAATCGGAAAACAAAAGACCACTTAAAACCGAAATGAGAAAAATAATTGCAGCTGCATATTTCCATACTTTAAATTGCGTAATTCTAAATATATTGCTGTTGCCTTTTTTGTTATTCGACTCTAAATTATCATTTAGTTTTTTCCATTCGTTATTTATAAATTCGAGTGGTAACTTTTGTTTGTTAATTTTTGTTATTTTGATAATTTCTTGTGCATTTTTTGCTATTGCAATATTTTCAGGATTGCTGGCTAGCCAATTTTCCCAAAATGCAATATCATCAGCATTTTTACCTTTTGTAAAGTTACAGAAAGACTTATTTGTGATGAAGTCTTCAAATTTATAATTTTCAAATTTGTTGTTTGTCATTTTTAATTTATGGTTTTATATATTTAAGAGCATGAAAAATATATTTCATACTCAAAAAATATTTCTTTTTTTAAAGAAATATTTAAGATATGTAAAAACAAAAATGTAAATTACTGATTTTGAATCGAATAGTTTATGTATAAAATGTGTTGTTTTTAAACAACAGAGTTAGGGTAGAGTAATAAAAGGCTCAGATTTTATAATTTGGTGAAGAACAGCAAGTACAAGAATAGTATCGTAGTCTTTAAATTTTTTGCGAAATATAATCAAACTTCGACTAAGTAGGTTACTTACAGATTGTTTTGCCATTGATTTTGTTTCGCTTATTTCATTAATAGATAAGCCGCAGTAAAATCGTAAATAGAGTATTTCTCGTTGTTTTGAGGATAATTTTTTGAGTAATAGATTAATTATTTGTTTTTTCGTTGTTTGTGTTTCTTGTTCAATAATAAAATCTTCGGGCGAAATAACAAAATTAGTTTCTAATTTATGGTTTTCTTCTGGTAATAGTCTGCTGAAAATATTTTTATTTTGAGGTTTTAGAAGCTTGTTTCTTTGCATTTTAAATAAGTAAGCTTTTACATATTTAACTTCCGATAAAGTTTGTCTTTTCTCCCACAATTGTATAAAAATTTCTTGTATTGCATCAACCGTTCTATCTTCACATTTACTTATTTTTAGACCATAAAAATACAGTTCGTTATAATATTTGTGAAATAGAATTTTCAATGCATCAGGATTTTCTTTTTTTAGTTCTTCCCAAAGCTGAATATCAGTAAAATTTGAAATATCTCTATTCTTAGAAGTGTCGGAAACCATAATTTTCAACTAATATTTTTCAAGCTGTGCAATTAAATATGAAATTGTAAAACTCGTTAAAAACTATATGTAATTCTACTTTACGAACTTAAAAGATATTGAAAATAAAATGTTTAGCATTCTTTAGT
>JAOZVK010000232.1 GCA_029938185.1 Bacteroidales bacterium
TTATTCCCACAACTATCGTTGTGGGTTTACAATAGTTCGTCCTATCGGACTTTTGATTGCACAGGTCAATTTTTTTTGCTAATGTGTTGTAATTAAAATTATTTTTTTGCTAAAAAACATTTTTTTTATTTATATTTGCGGTCTTACTATTTATTAAATATTTTACAAAGTATATGATATTTTTATAATTTTAGATCATATTTAAAAATTAGAAATTATTATATTATAAATTTAATTGTTTTATGATGAAAACAGTATTAAAAACTTCAATTATATTTCTATTAATAGTTTTATTTGCTTCATGTAAAACCTATTTTACTGAAGATATCAGAAGCCAGGTAAATACACATAAAATTAATATTAAAGATATTCAGTTTTATACTTCAAGGAAAATAATATTGAGTAGATTAACTAATACAAATTCAGACTCGGCAAAGCAAGACTCAGGTACAATTAATTTTGTACAAGAATTAGAATTTGAGAGAATTGTAATTAAAAGAAATACACCAGGTGTATGTGTAAATGCTTATGATTCTGAATTAGAAATTAAATTTGAAGATAAGGACAGTTGCTCCTTAAAATTTGTAATAAATGATGACCCCTTAAAAACATATGTGATTGGTGCTCAAAAATGGGAAAATAATATGGGAATTGTTCCATATGATGGAAAAACTTTTTTTATATTGCCTCGAAGCAATAATACCAGACTAAAAGTTAAAGTCAAGTTTTTGCGAAAATGGAAAATAAACTCAAGAGTTGCCAAAGGTGTAAAAATACAATAAGGTCTTCGACCTATTTAATGTTGCTTACGCATTCTATTAATGTTTTAATAATATGTAATTTAGCAAAAAATAAATATCGAAAAATTTTTGTATAACTACTTAATAAGTAATTGATAATGGATAATAGACAATGAACAATTTTGCTTACGATTGATAAACAGTATTATATAAAAAAAGTGTCGTTTTTATATATCGACCTACTTATAATTCAACCCAATTTGATACTGTTAGAGGCTACCCTTCAGAAGTTGGACGGTCTTGTTTATCAGGTATTTCGTAACAGGATAAAAATCAATCCTGTAAATCCTGTCAAAAAATAAAATAATGTCCAATACTATACGTGTAGCCCTGTTAGATACATATTTAAAATCAATAAATTGGTTTATAAAATGTGGCAAAATTTTTGTTAGAACATTTAAACATTTGTACATAATTATAGTTGTACTACAAAATATATATAATAATATACTAAATTAGGTTAAAAATTTTACTTTTAAAAAAATATTATGAGCTATTAATCAAAATATTGTATAATTGTATCATTAAATAATTGAACCATTGAAAGTATAAACAGGTCTAAGACCTTAAAATAATTTTACTAATGAAAATATATACAAATATGCTAAAAGGAAAAGTATTTTGGGTTTTATTTTTTTTATTATTTATAAATCATAGTATTAAAGCACAGCAAGATACTACTAGAGGTACTTATAAATCTTTTAAACCTGATGACATAAAACAAGAAGAAGTAACAGGCGATAGCTCAATACAAGTTGCTATTTATAAACAAAAGCCAGTTAGCATATTAGGTAAAGTATTATATTATTTATCTCCAACAAAATACACCCTAAAGAGAGTAGCTGTCGATAAACCAAGTTTGCCAGGAGACAGTTCATTTATACTTCCAGAAAGTAATCATAGAACAGATTATAAAAATAATAAAATATTTGGAAATAAATCAGAAAAAGAATGGGATAGAATTAAAGGAATACGACCAACCAAAATAGGAGGAAAAGCATTGCGTCTCCGAAAAATAGTTTATGGCTATCATCCTCATTGGATGGGAGCTGCATATAAATACTATAATTTTTCATTACTATCAAGAGTTGCATATTTTTCATATGAATTAAATCCTAAAACAGGAAACTACAAAACTATTCATAATTGGCGTACTACCGAACTAATAAAAAGTGCACACCAATATGGTTGTAAAGTAGATTTGAGCGTTTCTAATTTTGGCAAACATAATAACAGGATTTTTCTCACAAACCAAAGAGCACAACTTAAACTAGTTGATAGTCTTATATCATTAATAAAGTTAAGAAATGCCGATGGTGTAAATATTAACTTTGAAGAAGTTCCTGCAATGCAAAAACAAAATTTTACTGCCTTTGTAATGATGCTATCAAAAAAAATAGATAGTGTTAGTAATAGATTAAAAAATAAAGAATACAAACTAAGTTTAACAATTCCCGCTGTTGATTGGAGAAATGCATATGACGTAGGGGCACTCAAAGAGTATGTTGATTATTTTTTCTTAATGGGCTACGATTTTTATGGTAAATATAGTCCTGTTGCAGGTCCTGTATCATTACTATTTAGCGGAAAAGATTGGAGTGAAAACAATATAAATTCAACTATAAATTATTATTTGGAAATAGGAGTCCCTCCCTCTTCATTAATTTTAGGACTACCGTATTATGGTAATGAATGGGAAACAGAAACTGGCGAAATACCCTCGAAATCTAAAAAATTTGTTCAAGCAAGAACATATAGTTTTATGCGAGATTCTTACTCTGATACATATGTTAAAAAATACGATTCTACATCACATTCATATTATTATATATATAGTAAAAACGATAAATGGTATCAATGCTGGACAGATGATGTGAAAAGCCTGTCAATGAAATACGACTATGTATTAGGAAAAAATATTGGAGGTGTCGGAATTTGGGCATTAGGCTATGACAATGGATATACTGATTTGTGGGAATTACTAAAACGAAAATTTGCAGCAATGCCTGATACAACAGAACCATTGCATAGCAGAGTCTCTAAATCACTATCAAACAGTGTTTCACAAAATACAATAGATGAACTGAGTAAAACAGAACCACAATATATAAATAGATTTGATGACAAACTTAGCAAATCGTTTAGAGTTTTTGTTCTTATCTTTGCACTATTAGTCTTTTTTGCAGTAATAGGATTTATTATTGCAATATCTGACTACGATATTAGGTTTGTTTTATTTGATAAAGAATTTAGAGTTTACTTATTTTTTGTACTATTATTAATCTTAGTAATATTTGTATTTAGAACAATTGATATAATTAGTACATTTGAAACTAAATTTATAATTACTATTGCATTAGGAATATTTGCTGTAGTAATAGTGCTGAATATTAGTAAGTTAAAAAAAGAAAAACAAGGTGAAAAACGTCCCTAAAATTATAAGCAAATGAGCCATACATTAAAATTGTACGATTTTGAAATTTTAGATATAGAAAGGACAATCAAAGGAAGTCCGGATATACAAGTATTATCAGATGATATTAAGGAGTATAGTAGTTTGGCATACAAAAAAACTCTAAACGGTTTTTTGATTGTATATACTGAAGAAAATAAAATAATATCTGGTTCAAATGTTATAAAAATAACTACTGATAGTTTGATTAATTTTTTTTCAAAACAGTTTTATATAGATACATATGATGCTCTAAATGAGTCTTTAAAGTATGCTAACAAACAACTTTTTTATTACACAAAAAGAAATGATTTGTTTAGAAATAAAAAGCTAAACTGTTTAGTTTTATTAATACGTGAAAAACAAATATATTATGCATATGTAGGAATAACTAGTTTATATATAAAATCTAAAGAAGGTACATGGCGAGTAACACCTGATATTGTTAAAACTGATACTGAGAACTATAAAGAAAGTCGTTCTTCCTTAAATTCAATAGATATAACAGATAAAATACCAGTTGTTATTTGTGAAAACCCCATATTACCATCAAGAGGAGATATGTTATGTGTTGTTTCTAATAGTGCTGCTAAAGGAAAAGGCAATAAAAATATAATTGATATAATTGATGAAAAAAGTACAATTAACGATAAAGGAGTAAAAATAGTTAAGCTATTAAAATCAATGGAAGAAAAGCCTAATGTTGCTTTCATTTTGGTTAATTTTCTATTAACAGGAGGAAAATATAGCGAGTTTAATAGCTTTAATTTTAGATTTGGTTACATTATCCGACGAATAATAAACCTTATAACATCAACAGCGGCACTTTTGATATTACTTGGAATTGTGATATTATTAATATATGTAAAGTATGGAATGTAAACCTCAAACGAAGGTCTTCGACCTATTTAATGTGGCTTACGCATTTTTACAAACAACTGTCATATAATTAATTACATAAAAACGAAAGACTTTTGTTTTTATGTAATTGGTTGTATCATAACAATATACATAAGCGTGCAAGCTACATTAAATAGGTCGAAGACCTTAATCTTTTTTGGCAATAATAAATAATGAAGTAGCCAAAAATGCTATTTGAGTTACTTCTGTATTAAAAATGTTATTAATAAGGAATTTTTTTAGTTTGCCCTCTTTTAATACATCCATTGGTGCGGTTACATAAAAAACGTCTTCAACCCTAAATCCAACAGATTCTAATAATTTTTTAATTCTACTTTTAGTATAAATTCTTGCATTGGAATACTTTTCATGAATAGGTTTTGGTAGCCATGAAAAAAAAGGGACTCTATTCCAAGGTAATAATGGAAGACTTGCTCCATGAGTTTCAAAAATCCACCATTTATTTGGTACAGATATAGCAGCTATACCCCCTTTACGCAAAACATCATAATAGAATTTCACACTTTTTTCATACTTCAAATGCTCAATAACTTCAAAACTTATAAGTCTATCAAACTTTTTGTCATATTTTTCAGTCTCTATATTTAATTGTTTAAACTCACAGTTTGTTATATTGTTAGCTTCTTTAAAATTATTAAAAACATTTAAATGCCCACCATGAATTTCAATTCCTGTACAATTTTTCATTTCATCAGCAAACATAAACATAGAAGCCCCGTTGCCACATCCAATATCGACTAATTCTAAATCTTTCCCAACAAAATTTTCTATTTTTTTAGCTAAATTTACTCTACGGGTAATTATTCGGTCATTAAAATCTGCTGGTTTTCCTAAATAATGTTCTTCAACAAATAGTTTTTTATCAATTCTTTTGGTATTACTCATTTTTGATATTAAATATAAATATTAAATTGTAAATCAAAAGTTTTTGGGTGAAGTTTGTAACTATGCTTGTTTACAAACAATTGTCATATAGTTAATTGTGAAAAATAAATACCGAAAAACTTTTGTTAGACTACTTAATCATACATTAAGTTAAAATAACATTAAAAGGTCTAAGAACTTATTTACTTCCTAAACAGTAAAGATACCCATCTCTCGAAGCAATATAAATTCGCCCATTAATTGCTATTGGTGTAGATTCGCTAATAGCAAAACTGGTTTTAGTAATTAATTTAAATTCCATTTTTTCGTTAAATTCAAATAAATATACTCCATTATAACCTGTTGCAATAAGTTTATTTCCAACTATTATAGGTGTGGCAATTGAACTACCTGTTTTGTATTTAAAAATCAACTTTGGTGTTTTGAATTTTGTTTTATTGTCAGGACCTAATACTAATTTTGTGCTGTCAATCTCTTTGGTATTTATAACATATAGGTATCCGTCGATTCCTGTAAATGCAGCTACATTTGGTATACTATCATACAAGACTCTTGTAGAGTCGTTTATGACCAAACTATCCAATGTTTTTTTATAATAATCGTTAATACAAACCGAACCAATTATTCCTCCTTGCCAACTTGCAAAACGCTTATTCTGAGTAGGAAAATACCAAATAGCAGCATCTTTTGGGCTTTTTTTCGGATTCAGTTTAAAAACACCACCCTTACCTGCAATATATTGTTTTTCAACACTCACCAACACACAACTATCATTTGTAACAACTGGTGAGCCATCAATATCTGAACCTATAAAAAAGTCCCAGTCAATTTTTTTTGTTTTTAGGTTGTATCCATAAACATGACCAGAGCCAGATGCAACATACACTCTATTTAATAACAAACACGCTGACGATTCTGATACCAAATTACCACCATGTAATCTTTTATCCGAAATATCATAAAGAGTATCTTCAAAATATATTTTAGGTTGTAAAATACCATCAACAATTTTGGCTTTTTTATAATCAGGATCAAAAACTGTAAATATACCGTTTTCAAGACCTATATAAGCAGTATCGTTTATTATTAACGCAGATGCATCAACATCTCTGCTGTAGCTTAGTGTTAAACGACTATTAAGCCTCCATAGTTCTTTTCCAGTCATATAAGAAATAGCTCTGAAACTTGGAACTACTTTATCTCTAAAGCTTTTATTAACTCCTCGTCTGCTTCCTTGCAAAATTACATATTTTTCTTCAAGAGTCTTAGCTTTTTTATTAGTCCAAATTGTTCCTGTACCTTTTATAACATCATCAAATTTATATTTCCAGATTACTTTACCCGTTTTTGCATTAATTTTTCGTAGATGATGGTCATATGCGCCTTGTATCAAATAGCTTATTGTGTCTTCGGTAACAAATAACGGTTGTCCTGTCCAACCTGCTCCAGACCAAGTTTTTGTTTCGCCTCCAACTATTGTTTTACCTGTTCCTAATTTCACTTTCCATATTACTTTGAGCTTCGAAGGTGCTGTATTTCCATAATAGTTTCTTGTTTCGTTACCAAGAAATGTAGGAATATTTACAGTAATATTATTAGTATCAACTTCTTCTATTACTTTTACAATTGAGTCAGTTTTAGTATTAATATTTGAGCTACTTGAAACCTCTTGGCAGCTTGAATTATTTACAATAATAAATGTAAAAGCAAAAAAAATAGCCCAAACTATTATGGGCTTTTTATAAAATATTAAGTTTATATTATTCATTTTTTATTCAAAAACGTGTGTGTTTGATTTTGATGACATTTCAATCATCTGTTCATATTCAGAATCTGTTAAATCATTGTAATAAAAATTAACAGGATTTACAGGTTTATTATTTATACGAACTTCATAATGTAGATGTGGACTTGTTGATAATCCTGTACTGCCTACTAATCCAATAACATCACCTCTTTTTACTTTTTGACCTGGTTTTATCAATATTTTACTAAGGTGTCCATATACTGTTGCGTAACCATATCCATGATTTATTCTAACATGATTTCCATAACCCCTTGAAGCTGCGTCAGCTTTTGTAACATAACCATCACCAGCTGCATATATTTTTGTTCCTGTTGGTGCTGATAAGTCAACTCCTGCATGTAGTTTCATGTATCCTAATATTGGGTGCATCCTGTACCCGAAAGGTGAGCCGAATCTTGTTAAGTCTTTATTTGCAATTGGTTGGATGGCTGGAAGGCTTGCAAGCATTTTTTCTTTATGCTTTACTAATTTTATTATATCATCATATGATTTTGATTGTACTACTAATCTTTTTGAAATTACATCAAGTTTTTTTTCAGTTTCAATTATCAAAGAAGAGTGTTTGTATCCCTCAAATTTCTTGTATCTATCGCTACCACCAAAACCTGCTTTTCTGATTGACAATGGTATAGGGGCTGCCTGAAAAATTTGTCTGTATACATTATCATCTCTTTTTTCTAAGCTTTCTAATCTTAGAGAAGTACCTGAAAGTCTTCTGTTTAGCATTTCATACTTTAAAGTAAGAGTTTCGTTTTCTTCTTTTAACACTCTCTCTAAAGGAGAATCAATTGTAAAAGAAGCTGCTATAAAAAATAATATTCCTAATATTATTGAAACAGAAAACTGGGGGAGTAATGCTTGGTAAAATCTTCTTGAAAAACTATTTTCAATTTTCGTATAACTTAATGTCTCTGGGTTAAATTGATATTTAACTTTGGCCATAATTTTAATTTCTTGGTTAAGATTTATTAGATTTTAAATTCTAACAAATATATATTTTTTACTCTAACACGGGACAAATGTAGTGTTAATTTTATAAAAAACAAGAGAATTCCCAGAAAAATTTATTTACGATTATCTAAAAATAATTCTATATTATAATTACAAAGTATAATATTTACATTAACTATATAATATTCAGTAAATTCTTATATATATATTTATTTTACGTTTTTTAATAAAATTATTGTTTTTTTGTTCTAATTATATTACAATTATTAGTCCAAAAAATAGTTTATTACTATATTTGACATTTATTAATGAAAAACATTGATAGCTTCTATGATTATTATTGTAAATTTAATAGCTTATATGCATATAAACAGTAATATACACATAGTTATTTATACTTTTCAGTGTCATATTATACAATATTTTATTATTTAATTATGAATTCAAATCAAATAAGAGGTAAATTTCTTGATTTTTTTAAATCAAAAGAACATAAAATAGTTTCATCGGCACCAATGGTTATCAAAGATGACCCTAGTTTGATGTTTACAAATGCTGGAATGAATCAATTTAAAGATATTTTTCTTGGTAATGCACCAATAATAAGTAATCGTATTGCCGATTCTCAAAAATGTTTGAGAGTTTCTGGAAAACATAATGACCTTGAAGAAGTAGGTCATGACACTTACCATCATACTATGTTTGAGATGCTTGGAAACTGGTCTTTTGGTGACTATTTTA
>JAOZVK010000694.1 GCA_029938185.1 Bacteroidales bacterium
ACCTAAATATAAGTATTTTACAAAAAACAAATCGGAAAGTTATTTTTTAATAGTTTATTTTTTATTTTTGTAGATTAGTCCTTCTCAATAGTTACTATTATCAGATATACAGTATATTAAAAAACTTATTATTATTATTATAATATCTCTACTTTTGTATTTGTCTATTATTCAGCCATTTCTATTTTTGTGAAATAATTTTATTTTACAAAAAGTGTTTTTATATTTAAGTAATTATTTGAATATAAGTGAAAAGTAACTATTGAGAAGTCCATTATCCAAATATAAATAAACCATAAAAAAAGCATCAAAAAGTAACTATTGAGACCTTACCTCATCTATTAATAATAGGCAATAATATAAAAGCTATAGCTCCAAAAAAGAGATAAATCATACTAATAAAAGTATGTGCAATAAGGGCAAATATCATTCCTTGTTCTGGATCAATTCCAAAAAGCAATAAACTTTGAATAACAATAAAATGCCATGCCCCAATTCCTGCTTGTATAGGTAGCATATACGCCAAACTTGCTACCGAATATGTAAAAAGTGCAATAGCAAAAGATAGTTTACTTGTTGGTTGATATGCGAAAAACATAAAATAGAACATCAACAACCATAAAGCAAATATTGATAGTGAATACATTATATATTTCACTCTTTTTTTTAAATATATAATAGTTGTTACACCCTCTATAATATCATTTTTTATACCAATAATCTTATTTTTTATTTTTTTATAAATTTCTGTTTTCATAAAAACAAAAAATAGAACTACTATTACAAACAAAAATATTGCTATTTTAATAATGTTTGTAGCAAAATTTTCGGAGCTGAAATTCAACTCTGGCAAGTTCATAAGTTGTTGCATATAATTGTTTTGCCATAATACAACAGGTATTAATATTAATAGAAATACTAAAAAATCGCTTAAACGTTCAATAATTACTGTTCCAAGCAATTTTGTAAAAGGAATTTTTTCGTATTTACTAATAATTCCACAACGTACAGCTTCGCCTCCTCGTGGAATTATAAGATTAGTAAAGTAGAGTATCAAAACCGAGATATACAGGTTTTTAACACTTGCATTATACCCCATTGGTTTTATTAGCATTTTCCATCTTATAGCACGAATAATATGACTTATTAAGCCAATTATAACAGCTAATACAATCCAAATGTAATTTAAGTTACTCAATGCTGTTTCTATTTCGGTAAGATTAATATCTTTATATATTAACCAGAAAAGAAAAATACCAAGTATTAAAAAAACAATAGATTGAATTATTTTATTTTTATTAATATTCATAAGTGATTAATAATGGATAGTAAATATTATTGCTCTTCGAGCCTTTTTATGTTGCTTACGCATAAATAATTTCATTGTTCTGATTATCTATATATTAACTCCTTTCAATATTTCATATTTAATGCGTCAGCTATTAAACCCCCCGAGTGGGGGGGGGCATAACAATATTAAGATATGAAAATTCGGTTTTGCTTAATTCTTTGGTTTCTATGCCTGTAATATTTTCTTTTTCGAATATTTCTTTTGCTTTTTGGCTAATTATATGTGTTCCTTGGAAGCCCCAAATATCATAATAAATATTATCTTTGAAGTGTAATTTTGTGGGATATAACCAATTATCTTTTTTAAATGCTTTTTGTTCTAATTTTTGATATTCAGCATAATTTTTTATTTCTCCAATTTTAAATTCTTTTTTTATTGGTTCAGTTTCAAGAATTTCGGCTTTTCTGAATTGTGTTTTTTTGTAATCAATATCTTGTAAATAATCTTGAATATAGTGTAATACAAAATAATTGTGTATTTTTCCTAAAACATCAATTTCGGCAGGGTAAAATTTATGGGGTGGTAGTTTTTGCTTTTCTAATATTGATTTGAATTTTGGGGAACATACAACTCGATAAGCATTTGGACTTCCTAAATCCCAAAAATGATAATCTCTTAATATGCAAGGATTTCCTGTCCATTTTATTAAACTCAATTCTAAAGAAGTTTTTTTTTTATAGAAAGATATATTTGATATTTCTTTAGTATATGTATTCTGTTCTACTTTCTGTCGATTAACAACAACAGAAGTCAGTACACCTATTTTATCTCTCCTTATTTGTTTAAAATTGTAAAACATTAGTTAAATATATGATTTATTTTTATACTATTTTTTATACATTTATTTATAATTGATTGTCTTGTTTCACAAATTATTTTTAGTAACTCTTTTTCAAGTAGTTTAACTTTAATTTTATTTTTTATTTTTAGATTATTTATTTTTTCAAAGCTTAATTGAATTTTTTCATTTATTACAAAATTATAATCTGGATGATTTGCATGTACACCTTTTTCAAATCTTAATTTTTTAACCATTATACCATTTTCAATAGAATTAAATTTTATTTTTACATTATTTTTATAGTAAAAATGTAACGCCTTTGATTCTTCCAACAAATTTTTAGGAATAATATGATGCGCCTCATAATCCTTAATAAAAACA
>JAOZVK010000695.1 GCA_029938185.1 Bacteroidales bacterium
AATTGTCCGGGTGCAAAGTGTACACTGTTACCTTGTGTAAATGCTAATGCTCCTATATCTATTGCTTGTTGGGAGTCTTTTTTAATGTTTACATTTGTAAAGTCGGTATTAAATGAACTTTCCATCTTGTTCATTACATTTTTGGGAATACTGCTATTTTTATCATCTTTTTTTTGCTGAATTGGATTTTGGTCTGTTTCGTTGTTTAATTTAAATTTTCCTTGCAGTAATTCGTCTTCTTCCAAATTGGCTTGTTTTTCATGAACAATTAGGTCATTTATATCTACTTGATTTTGGAGATACGATGTACTCACACATCGTTCTTAACTAATATCAGGAAGTTATTTTTTTGATTTTAATAATAATCTATAAATAATTTACCTTTTCTTGTATAAAAAACTCCATATTTAAACCTATCGTATAAACGATGACTTTTTAATGGTCTTTGTTTTTTCTTTTTTGATATTAAATCATATTCAAATTCATATTTGTCATATTTGCCAATGAAAAATAATTTATTATTATAAAAACAAAAATCATCAGTTTTATTAAATGTATTTTTAAATTTATCATTTAAATCAAGTGTAAGATAATTTTTCGTATAAAACTTGGATGAATAACCACTATATATTATATTGCTAATAATATCAATATAATTCCGACTTAGTTTCTTACAAATATTATTTTCGTAACTATGTACAAGACCAAAGTAACCAGAATTAAATATATATTTGTTTAATATTGTGTCTTTTATATATGAGTAATAAACTAATTCTCCACACCAATATATATTCATTATTTTTTTAGAAATCTTTGTTAGTTTAAAGTTTATTCCATAGAATTTAAATCGCTTATGTTTACTTTCTGATACTCCTCCCCATTTATAATAATCGTATAAAATTAAGCCGATATTTCTTTTTGATATTGCTAAACTTGAATATAGACTTTCTGGATTTTTATTATTTATAAATATTTTTTTTACTGTAATATTACTATTTATATTGACTTTAAATAAAGTATCTAAATAATATACATAATAATGTTTTCCACTTGGTTCTATATTTAATGAAATAATACCTTTTGCACCTCCTATTCCTATGGGTTGTTTTCCTTTGTAGTTTACAATTTTTAAAATATCAGAAACAAAAACACTTCTAATAAAAAATATATTTTCACTATGTTTCAGTTTTTTTGCACACAATATTTTGTTAGTATCAGTTTTTTTATCTTCCTTTATATTATTACATGAAAGGAAAATAGATAATGTAATAATAATCGAAAAAGCTTTTTTTATTTGTAATAAAATATTTATATTCACAATAAATCAGTTTTAATTTTTAGTTGGATAATACCACTTCTTTGGTAAAGAAAAGGATTCTTCCTTTTTTCTATCTGGTAAATCCATAAAAATATTCCATCTTTTATAATAAGTAGTTTTAAGATACCATTTATCATTTCTGTATACTCTTCCATTTCCTTTAGGATCCATTGGTTGTCCTGAAGCTGATTTATAATAACCTTCTCCTGTTCCATAGTTTTCTAATAAAATAGCTGCATGTTTACCTTCATTTTTTATATCTCCAACTTCTACTTCATCTACCTCTATTTCAAACATATCATTTAATATTGACTTTGCATTTGTACAACCTCTAACAAGAAGTTCAAATTCTTTAGGATTGTTAATTTTTTTTTCACAAAATTCACTCATATCATTACTAATAAGTTCTCCACTAGTAGTTGTAAATGACACAGGTAATTTGTTTTTCGATGCAAATCTTATTAACAAACTAACTACAAAATCAGCACAATCCAAACACACATCCTTATTTTTAGTAATGCTACATGGATTTCCTTCATTCTTTTGCTTTGTCCCTTTTTTTATAATCCTATCTGTTTCTAAAATTACAAAATCTCTATATTCTTTGGCATAAGTTTTATCCCATTTGTTTGTTGATACCCATCCACATTTTTTAACATAAGCCTTTCTTCCTATTTCACTTTTTTTATTAGAGCTTTTAATTTTTTTTCCTTTTCCACCATCAGGTGGATTCTCTACACTTAGCTCTTCTTTCATTTGCAAAACCTTAGCCCCCATAATATCCGCCTCTTTCTCCAAAGCCGGGTCATCGTTTATTTTTGCATCTACTTTGGTTTGTATTGTTTCATTCTTTTCTTTCCTCTGCAAAACCCCATCAGCAGCTTTTTTTCCTTGTTCGTCTGCTTGTTTTTCTAAATCTTTATTGTCGTTTATCGGAAACTTACCAATTTGTTTATTTGCCTTTACTTTGCCTTCTCTTTGTTGTACTACATGGGCAAACTCGTGTCCTATAAGTTCTTGTCCTTTTTTGGTTTCGGGCTTAAATTGTCCAGGTGCAAAGTGTACACTGTCGCCTTGTGTAAATGCTAATGCTCCTATATCTATTGCTTGTTGGGAGTCTTTTTTAATGTTTACATTTGTAAAGTCGGTATTAAATGAACTTTCCATCTTGTTCATTACATTTTTGGGAATACTG
>JAOZVK010000233.1 GCA_029938185.1 Bacteroidales bacterium
GAACAATGGATAATTAACAATTTTGCTTACGCTTGATAAACAGCATAATAAAAAGGGTATTTATTGATGGTGTAGACCAAAACGTTATAACACCGTGCAATATAAATGTGCCAAGAGCTAAACAGGTGAGGTATACATTTCAAAAAAAAGGCTATAAAGATGGTTCTTCAGTACAAAACGGAAAATTTAATTCTGTTGTTGTTGCAAATCTTTTACTGGGTGGATTAGTTGGTGGCTTGATTGATTATGCAACTGGAGCATGGTATAAATATGATGGAAGTGTTTATTATAAATTTAAAGATGGAGGTGATATAACTATTCCTGAAGGTGGAGAAACAGAAGTTGTTACTCGAAATAAAGCAGGAGGAACTTCACTTGAAAAAACAATTATTCGTTGGTATTTTGATTCAGACCCAAGAGGTGCAAGAGTATTTTGGAGAGTAATTTCTGGGAATCCAAGTCAAGTAAAAAATACAAATGAATTATATCTTGGTTCAACACCATTTGAACAAACAAAATCATTTGATATTCTTGGTTTAACTTATGCTAATTCTCGAACTGTACAAATTGAAATTAAAATTACGAGAAAAGGATATATAGACCAAGTAAAACGATTTAATGTACGACAAGCAATAGACCAACAGGAAGTAAGCTCATTTTATGAATTAGTAAAAAGATAAATATCTGTAGCAATTTTATTAAACTATCAAAAAATTGAGAACAAAATGTGATTATATAATATACCGTGTCATCTGTAAAATGGCACGGTATCAAATAATTATCAAAAAACAAACAAACAAAAATAGTTAAAACATGTGTTGTGAACCCAAATAAAAAACCTCAAAAGATTTTTTACTATAAATATATCTTATTAGCTTTGCCAATAATTATTGGGCCCCATAGTTCAAGGGATAGAATGGAAGTTTCCTAAACTTCAGATCCAAGTTCGAGTCTTGGTGGGGCTACTTAGGTCTTCGACCTAATTTAATGTGGCTTACGCATTTTTATAAGGTAGCACCCCCCATACAAAAGTTTTTACCTATTTAGTATAGAGCTTAAGTAGGTTATCATATAAAATCGACACTTTGTAAAGTTGTAACTTATTGTAATTCTGGTGTAAACAAAATTATCAATTGTCAATTACTTACTTTTGAAATACCGTTTATTATATATCTTGCGTAAGCAACATTAAATAGGTCGAAGACCTTATAGATAATATTCCGCATTTGTACCTTCATTAAAAAGCAAATCTATTATACTTAAATTTGGTATAAACTTATATTTGTCAGAAAAAACCTGAAAATATTGTTTTGATTTATATTCACTACAAAGTTTTGGGTGTATTGAGTGCCTGTAATCTAAAACTCTATCATATGTTTTGTGGTAATCTTCGGAAAATTTTATTTCAACCTCCCAGTTTAATGCTTCAAACAATGTTTCTAAGATATAAATATTGTAATCAAGCAAAAAGTTATATTTTTTTGTAAAAAATTTTACAAAATCATCAATATAATATTCATAAAACGCTGATGAATTATAGGCAGATTCAATAGATTTCCAATGCATTTTTTGCCAATTAGTATCATATGATATTTTTGTATCTTTTATCAATGTTTTTTTATTGTGATTTTTTATTATAGGAACACTAATATCTAATTTTCCATTAGCAGCTAAAATACTACATCTATTTCGGAATGATTGTTTTGTATAATTTTCATTTGTTTCAATAATGATATTTGTACTATTATTTATATAATAAAAATACTCAATTGGAGGAAAGTAGGCTGTTGATAATATAGTTGTATTAGCTTTATTCATTTTTAAAATTGGTTAAAATAGTTAATTTTGTGCAAAATAGTATTATTTAACTTTTAATTTTAACAATATGAAAAAAATAATTTCAGTTTTTAGTATAATGTTTTTTATAGGAGCATTTTCTATTTCTCCTTGCACTAATTTCTTGGTAACAAAAGGAGCATCAAAAGATGGCTCAACTATGATAACCTATGCCGCCGACTCGCATGTTCTGTATGGTGAGTTATATTTTTGGCCTGCAAAAGATTATCCCGAAGGTACTTATCTTGAAATTTATGAATGGGATACAGGAAAATATTTAGGAAAAATAAAACAAGTTGCTCATACATATACAGTTATTGGAAACATTAATGAACACCAAGTAGCTATTGCCGAAACAACATTTGGAGGAAGACATGAACTACGTGATAGTACAGGAATTATGGATTATGGAAGCCTAATTTATGTTGCATTACAAAGAGCCAAAACAGCTCGCGAAGCTATAAAAATAATGGGCGATTTAGTAAAAGAATATGGATATTATAGCTCAGGTGAATCATTTTCTATTGCCGACCCAAATGAAGTTTGGATTATGGAAATGATAGGAAAAGGTGTTGGAAACAAGGGAGCTGTATGGGTTGCACAGCGAGTACCTGATGGGTTTATTTGTGGTCATGCAAATCAATCGCGAATAAGAAAATTTCCTCAAAATAAATCAAAAGAATGTTTGTATTCACCGGATATAATATCTTTTGCAAAAAAAATGAAATTTTATAAAGGTAAAGACGAAGATTTTAGTTTTACAGATGCTTTTGCTCCCCTTGATTATGGTGCATTAAGATTTTGTGAAGCAAGAGTTTGGGCTGGTTTTAGAAAATTCAACAGTTCAATGAGCAAATATGAAGATTATGCAATTGGCGATAATCCTAAAAATGTGATGCCTCTTTTTATAAAACCAGACAGAAAACTTGATGTACAAGATGTAATGGGCTTAATGAGAGACCATTATGAAGGTACAGTATTAGATATGTCAAAAGATATTGGTGCAGGTGCATTTAATAATCCATATCGTTGGAGACCATTGACATGGGAAGTAGATGGGAAAAAATATTGTAACGAAAGAGCAATATCAACTCAACAAACAGGCTTTTCGTTTGTTGCACAAATGCGAAAATGGTTACCTAATCCAATAGGGGGGATATTATGGTTTGGTGTTGATGATGCTTCAAGTACTGTTTATAATCCTATATACTGTTCAGTTACAAGTGTTCCCGAAACATATGCTGTTGGAAACGGTGCTTTGATGGATTTTTCTAATACTTCTGCATTTTGGATTTTTAATCAGGTTTCTAATTTTGCTTATACAAGATACAGTTATATTATAAAAGATATTGAAAAAGTTCAAAAAGAGCTTGAAAATAAATATGTTGCCTATACTCCAGCTATTGATGAGGCTGCACAATTATTATATAAAAAAGATAAACAATTAGCAATTGATTTTTTAACGGAATATTCTGTAAACCAAGCAAACAATACAACAAAAAGATGGCTTGAGTTATATAAATATTTGTTTACAAAATACATGGACGGAAATATAAAAAAGAGAGATGGCAACAAACAAAATCCTGAATTAAAACAACCTGGCTATGGACTTGGTTGGTATAAAAAAATTGTGAAAAATAAAGGCGAACATTTCAAAATGAAAAAAATAAAAGGAGAAAAAAGTCACTAAGGTCTTCGACCAATTTATAAGGTCTTCGACCTATTTATAGTTGCTTACGCATAAGATTTACGTAAGCAACATTAAATTATAGGTTGAAGACCTTACTTGTACTTAGAACGGTTGTGAATTTAACTTTGACAAAGTTTAAAACTTTGTCAAAGTTGGAGTTAAGAAATTTAAAATGTAAGTTTATAACCGTTTACAGTATACCTTAATTTTCAGTTTTAAAAACAGAAATCAAAGATTTTAGCTGTTCAGCTTTTGCTGATAATTCTCCAGCCGATTCATACATTTCTTTTGTTGTTTCAGAATTTTGATTTGTTATTCCAGTTAATTGTAATATAGAATTATTTATTTTTTCAACTTCAATTTTTTGTTCTCTACTATCAATAACGATATTATTAACAAGTTCGGCACTTTTAATTATTTCTTTTATTAAAACTTCCAATTTTTTTCCAGCAATTATTGAAACTTCTTTTCCTGTATTCGATAATTCTTCTATTTCTTCAGATGCAATTTTTGTTTTATCTGCAAGTTTTCTAACTTCATTAGCAACAACTCCAAATCCTTTGCCTACTCTACCTGCGTTTGCAGCTTCAATTGCAGCATTTAGCGATAGTAAGTTGGTTTGAAATGATATTTCGGAAATGATTGATATTTTGTCATTTATTTCAGATACAGAATTGATTGTTTGTGTAAAATATTTTTTATTACTTATCATTTCTTTAGCCGATTTTGTTGAAATTTTATTTGTTATTTCAGCTTTTCCTGTATTCGAACTAATTGTTTCAAGTATTTGCTCCATTGATGATACTATTTCGTCAGTAGTATTTGCTTGATTTATTGCGCGTTGAGAAATGTCATAAGAAGTTGTGTTTATCTGCTTGCCTGTTGCTTGCATTGCAGTTATGGAATTACTGATATTTATTATTATTTCTTTAAAGTTAATATTTATTTTGTTTATTGATTTGAATAGATCACCTATTTCGTCTTCTCGTTTTTCGTTTATCTGAAAGTTTATTTGTTTTTCTGATATTTTTTTCAATGCATTTGTAGCATTTATAATTGGGTTAATTATTATTTTATTTAAAAATATAATAATTAATATACATAAAATTAACAATACAATAATGAATATTACAATTGTTCTAAACATTTTTGTTCTTTGTTCATTATATGTTTTAGTTATATCACTAAAAAAATATATAGCTCCAACTTTTTTATTACCAGCATCAATAAGAGGAAAAAGACCTATAATATATAGCTTGTCCTCAATTTTGTAGCTTGTTTCAAGAATTTTACCTTTTTTAGGAAATTCATCATTAACGAACTCCGAAATATCAATTTTATTTGTAGTTTGAGCTAATATTATTTTTTTGTCAAAAAGGTTCCAGTTTTTCATTAATTTATTTGTTTTTCTTGCTTCATTCCATTTCTTTTTATTTAAAAATTTTTTATCTACAGCAACAATAAACTCATTACCAGTTTTATGTTTCATTATATCAAAAAAATGTTCAATTTCTTCTCCAACCTCCATATATCCTATTAATTTTTTGCTGTTATCATAATAGGGGTGTACAACACGTAGGGCAAATGCAGTTTTTCCTAATTCCAAACCAGATGAAAAAGTTTTGGTTTTTATAGCATTTTCATATGTATTTCGTGTTATTGTATCATTATTTTTTTTTCGATTGTGTACTCGTAAAAAACAGGTATTATCATTTTCTGGCATTAAATAGTAGGTGTGAGTAATACTATATTTTTTTTTTATTTCTTCGAAAATAGGCTTTGAGTATTTATATAAACTATCAATTTGTTTGTCAATAAACAATTGCTTGTTTTCGTTGTTGTTCATTAAAAAACTAAGTGCAATTGACAGCTTTGTAGTTTCATAATTTAAAACACTATTAAATGAGGTTTCGGCGAATATTAAAGATTTTTTTGAAATATTACTTATTTCATTATTGTATGAATTTATTAATGATATTGTCAAAAACAAAACACCTATGAAAAGTAATGAAGAAATTGTTACAATAATTTTAGCCAATAAATTAAGTTTCATAAAGCATTCTTTTAATAAATATTTGTAAATAAGATAGTAAGGTCTTCGACCTATTTAATGTTGCTTACGCACTCTATTAATATTCTAATAATAAAAAATTATATACTAAAAAAAGCAGCGATAATATATATCACTGCCACATAAAACACAAAACAATTCAAAAATTATTTTTATAAAAGCTTATATTTATATTGCTATGTTAAAATACTAGTGTAAGTAAGTACTGTTACAAAAGTTTTTCGATATTTACTTATCCGTAACTTCCTGTTTAGATTATCTTTGTACTAATGCGTAAGCAACTATAAATAGGTCGAAGACCTTATTTTGTAATTTTAAATTAATCTATAATCCAAAGCCACCCAGTTTTGTTAAATCTTCTCTAGGATTTACGCACATTACTGGTATTTTGGCATCGTTTGCAATTATTTGTTGTTCTGCTGCACCTAAAACATAATCTTGGAATCTAATATTTTTTGTTGTCATTATCAATATAAGCGAAGCTTTAATTTCATCTGCAAATTTAATAGATTCGATTGCCAAATCGGAACCATTTCTTGTTATTATTTCATATTCTATATTTTTTTCATTTAAGTATTTTTGAGCAACTTTTAGGTTTATAAGTGTTTTTTTCTTAATACCCAGGTCAGAAATATCTAAACGCAATATATAGATTTTAGTATTATATAACTTAGACAGGTAATCTATCCAAATTATTTTTTCTTTGTCTTCACTTTTAAAATTAATTGGTAGTACAATACTATTTATTTCACTACTTTGAGGTGGAGCTTGCACAACTACAAATGGTGATTTTGTTCCAGTTATAACTTTCAAAGCCCAACTACCAGTAAATTTTTGCATACCTTTCATTCCATGAGTTCCCATAATAACCATAGGAGATTCATATTCGTCGGCAACCTCGCTTATTACTGTAAAAATACTTCCTTCTCTTACAATAACACTTGGTTTTATTTTGTGTTCTTTGTAAATTTCTTCAGCATAAGTATTTAGTTTTTCGGTAGCACTTGCCATTTCTTTTAGTTTTTTAACAACATGCAAAAGAGCTACTCCACAATTAATTTTTTTTGAGAAATTTATTGCATGCAATAATGCATATTTTGCAACTTGTGAAAAATCCCAAGGAACTAATATTAGTTTGTTTTTATTATCCATAATTATTTTAATTAGTTGTTATATAAATCTGCTTGTATTATTAAAAAAATAAAATTTCATAATATTACACTTTTATTTACAAAATATCAAACAAAATTTAATTTTAAATTTAATTTGTAATTTTTTTATATTATTTAGCAAATACTGTGCAAAATTTTTGAAATTCTATATTGTATGTACTATTTTTGTTATTATTCAACATGATAAAATTTATATAAAATTTGTAACTCACTGTAAAACATGAATAAAAACATAAACAAAGAAGTAGAAATATTAAAAAAAGAGAATCAATTATTGAATAATAGGATTGAATCTTTAGAAAATAAAAATTTAAGTTTAACTGAGCAAATTAAAAGAAATGAAGAGTTACTAGCTTTTTTACCAATAGATAATAACAAAACCAATAAACAAAAAAGCAATTCTAAATTACTTAAATACAAGCTTGTAACAGTTTTGTTTGCCAATGTAAAAGGCTTTGCAAAATTAGCAGGTTTGGTTGATTCTAAAAAACTAATTGATGAACTTGATAGGTTTTTTTATCAATTCGAGATGGTTGTTAAAAAACATAATATAGAAAAAATAAATTCTATAGGTGATACTTTTATATGTGCTGGAGGGTTTCCATTTAGTAACAAAACAAATCCTATTGAAATAATTCTTGCTGCTTTGGAAATGAAGAATTATTTAAGGGTTTTGCAAAAAAAATCTAAATTTGTTGATGAAAAAATTTGGGAACTTACTTTTGGGATACACACAGGAGCTGTGTTTGTTGGGCTTGAAGGTGTTCGTAAACGAACTTTTGCTATCAAAGGTGATACAGTGAATATTACAAGTAGAATAGAATCATCGTCGCAGGCAGGAAAAATAACAATATCGGAACTAACATACGACTATGTAAATGAATATTTTGATTGTGATTTTGCTGGAAAAATTCCTGTAAAATTTAAAAGTGATATGAAAATTTATCGTGTTAATAAATTGAAAAAAGAATTTTCTATTGATGATGAATGTTTAATTCCTAATGATAAATTTAATACAAAATTTCAACTTACTAAATATGAAGATTTAAATGAATATGTGTTAGATAAACTTGAAAAAGAACTTCCTGATTATCTTCAATATCATAATCTAAAACATACAATTGATGCAACCATAAGTATTGAGCTTATTGCCAGTGGCGAAAATATATCTGACAAAGAATTGCTATTATTGAAAACGGCAGCACTACTACACGATATTGGACTTATATATGGTTCGGAAAATTATGAAGAAAAAAGTGTAGAAATAAGTAAACCAATTTTAAAAAAATATAGATATTCTGAAAATCAAATAAATGAAATTTGTAATATCATATTAGCTACAAAAAAACCTACAGAAGCATCATCAACACTTGAACAAATTATGTGCGATGCAGACTTAAACTATATAGGAAGGAGCGATTTTATAAAATATTCTGATATGCAATACTGGGAATTAAAAACACAAAATCTAATTGAGTCTTATGATGAATGGATAAGTAAACAGATTGACTTGGTTGAGAATTATGAATATTATACTCTTACTGCTAAAAATATGAGACAGCTTAGAAAAGAAAAGCAAATCAAAAAACTAAACGAAGCAAAAAGTTATCATATTAATAATAAATAGTGAAATGACGAATTATAAATTACGAATTGGTTTACACCTAAATTTAAGTATCTTACAAAAAACAAATCGGAAAGTTATTTTTTAACGACTCCTAAGTAATTAACAATGAACAATGGATAATTAACAATTTTGCTTACGCTTGATA
>JAOZVK010000696.1 GCA_029938185.1 Bacteroidales bacterium
GAAAGGGCAAAAGCAATACAATAAAAAAAAGAATAAAATTAGAACTAATAATATTGTTGTAATTTATTAATTTTTATAAACCCAGTTTACATCTATATATAAGTATCTTACAAAAAACAAATCGGAAAGTTATTTTTTAACGATTCCTTATAAACTGTAACAATTATGGAACAAACAGAAAAACAAACTATAAACTATCAAAATATAAAATATCAGGATATTGAGAAAGTCGTAAATATAAAATCAGTATTTGAGAAATCCAAATTTAGTAATTGGTTTTTATACAAGTATAAAATTTCGGAGGAAGAAGAAAAGTTTCTTGAAAATTTAGTAGAAAAAAACGAAGCCAATTTATCAATATACAATGAAGCCAAGCTATTAGTTCGTTTTATTTCACAAGTATTAATGAAAGTAGATTTTGATACTGGCGAAATAAAAGACTGGTACAACGATTTGTTGTCAGGCGAAGTAAATGGCTATAAATTCAGCGGACGAACAGATTTTATGGTTGCCAAAGGAGAGGCATATCCAGAAAAACCATACTTTTTTATCCAAGAATTTAAAAGAACAACTCCACATAACAATCCTCTTTATCAACTACTTGCAGAAATGATTGTAGCACTTGAAATAAACAAAACCAATATTATGCACGGTGGTTATATTTATGGCAAACATTGGGAATTTGTTATTCTCGAAAAATTAGAAACCACTATTCCAAACAAAAAACAAGAAGTAAGATATGAATATTTTACTTCCAAAAGTTTTAATTGCCTTGATATAGACCATTTAAAACAAATATATATAAACCTGCAAGCTGCAAAAGCTTTATTTTGTAAAGACTAATTTATAAACTGTAACAATTATGGAACAAACAGAAAAAATAATAAATTATCAAAATATTAATTATCGAGATATTGCAAAAGTCGTAAATATAAAACCTGTATATAGTGAAACAAAATTTAATAATTGGTTCTTATACAAGTATAAAATATCTACATCAGAAGAAACTTTTTTAAAAAATTTAATTGAAAAAAACAAAGCAAATTTATCAATATACAATGAAGCCAAGCTATTAGTTCGTTTTATTTCACAAGTATTAATGAAAGTAGATTTTGATACTGGCGAAATAAAAGACTGGTACAACGATTTGTTGTCAGGCGAAGTAAATGGCTATAAATTCAGCGGACGAACAGATTTTATGGTTGCCAAAGGAGAGGCATATCCAGAAAAACCATACTTTTTTATCCAAGAATTTAAAAGAACAACTCCACATAACAATCCTCTTTATCAACTACTTGCAGAAATGATTGTAGCACTTGAAATAAACAAAACCAATATTATGCACGGTGGTTATATTTATGGCAAACATTGGGAATTTGTTATTCTCGAAAAATTAGAAACCACTATTCCAAACAAAAAACAAGAAGTAAGATATGAATATTTTACTTCCAAAAGTTTTAATTGCCTTGATATAGACCATTTAAAACAAATATATATAAACCTGCAAGCTGCAAAAGCTTTGTTTTGTAAAGACTAATTTATAAACCAAAACAAATCCATGGAACAAACAGAAAAACAAACCATAAACTATCAAGGAATTACTATTCGACAGATAAAAAGTGTTGTAAATATTTCACCAAAATACGATGAAACAAAATTTGATAAATGGTTCCTGTATAAATATAAAATAACAGAAGACGAAGAAGTTTTTTTGAAAAATTTGATAGAAAAAAATAAAAAAAATTTAAGTATATATAATGAAACAAAATTATTTGCCCGTTTTATCTCACAAATATTAATAAAAGTAGATTTTGAAACCGGAAAAATAAAAGATTGGTACGAAAACTTTTTGTCTGGCGAAGTAAACGGATATAAATTTAACGGAAAAGCCGATTTTATGGTTGCTAAGGGCGATTTTTATCCAGAAAAACCATACTTTTTTATTCAAGAATTTAAACAATCAATACCAAATAACAATCCGCTTTTTCAGCTTCTTGCAGAAATGATTGTCGCTCTTGAAAAAAATAAAACGAACCTTATGCATGGTGGTTTTATTTACGGCGAACATTGGAAGTTTGCTATCCTCGAAAAATTAAAAAATGGAAATTTTGAATATTTTGTTTCTAACGATTTCAATTGTCTTAATATTAATAGTTTAAAACAAATATATATAAACCTGCAAGCTGCAAAAGCTTTGTTTTGTAAAGACTAATTTAGGAAATTATGAATTATAAATTACGAATTGGTTTACACATATATATAAGTATCTTACAAAAAACAAATCGGAAAGTTATTTTTTAAAGATTTCTTATATACTAAAAAAGGTTGAAAACTTATATTTCCAAAAGTTTAAAACTTTTGGAAAGTTCTAATAACTATAAAATAATTGACAATAAGTACTGTTACAAAAATTTTTCGACATTTAATTATTCATAACTTCCTGATTAAATTGTTTTTGGAGACTGTTCAGTCCTAACAGATTAATTATTAATTGATTAGATGAATAAATAT
>JAOZVK010000697.1 GCA_029938185.1 Bacteroidales bacterium
AATGCTAAATATCTTATTTTTAGTATCTTTTAAGTTCGTAAAGTAGAATTAGTTAACTTTATAAATAAGTTAAATATTTTACTTATGTATCTTATTTCCAGGATATATTGATAGAAATATACCTCCAAATTTAATACGTGCTATACATTCAGGTAATAAAAAATAAGTATAAAGTTTGATTTTTTCTTCAATCAATACCTCTGACATAGTGCCTTTAAATTGAACGTGATATTTTAATTCATTTTTTGTCAGTTTAGTTTTACCATCTTTACTAATAAAAAATACGCCACTCGGATACCTTCCAATTTCCCCATAAGCAGTTGCACCACAACGCCATGACTCATCTACATTTAGCCAAATCCAATCTTTTATTTCAGGACGACCGCCAGAAGTTGTTTGTAGAATTGGATACATACCTGGTTTTTTAACTTTTAAAACATATTGTTCGCAGTTTGGTAAACTTCTATCCATTATTTGAATAGCTATAATATCTTGCAAAAGCTTGATTAGTGAATATTTTTCGATTGGCAAATCTTTAACTCTGTTCCATACTTCGGTATCAACAATTTCTTTGCTCAATTTTTTAATATAATCCTCACTTATTTCTTTTGTGATATCCTCTGCTGCTTTTTGTGTTATTTGTTCGGCAACAGTTTGATTCAACAATATATAAGCTAATACAATAGCAAATATAAACAAAAACGTGCTTAATAAAAAACGTTTTTGCATTCTATAGTTTAAATTTAATGAATTAATCATAATACAAAGTTTTAATAAATAAAAAATGCGTGAAACATAACTTATCTTCACAAGAGGCACAAACAAGAACCCATCGTATAAAACAAGCTATGCCCACGCAAAAGCTTTACACATACTAAACTGGCTATTCCTTAACTGTTTAAAAATTCATTTTCTCCCTAAACAAGCTTTCTAATTCCGCATTTAAACCACGCCAATCGAAATTAAGGCGTTTTTCGTATTTTTTTAAAGAACTTATACCTTCTATGGTTTTTTTGCATAATAGTTTTAAAGCATCAGCAGTATCGCAACTTATATATTGTTTGTATTCTTCTTTTGTCATTAGTGGATAAGTTCTTAATTCTTTTCTTTTATCAAAAGAAATAGCTCCTTCGCGTTTGATATTATACTTTTCATCTTTTTCAATATCAAAAATTTGATAAATAATTATCAATTGTCTTGCCTTTTTCTTTTGAACATATTTATACAAATTGACATTATCATTTAACAAATCATCAAAACAATGATGTAAAATAGCACGTTTTTCATCTTTTATATTTTCACGTCTACTACTTGTTATAAAACAAAGTGCATCTATTTGTTGTTGCTGTTCAATAAACATATTATGCAATTCTTCTTTTGTATATTTTGATGTGTCTATCATAGTTTTTTATTTATGCATCTTATTACCAGGAGATTTTAAAAGCAATTCACCTCCAGCTTTAACACGTGCAATGCATTCCAGCAATAAGGAATAACTAAATATTTTTATTTGTTCTTCTATCAATACCTCTGTCATTGTACCATTAAATTGAATAATATACTCCAATCTTTTATTAGTTAAAATAGTTTTTTTATCTTTGCTTTTAAAGAAAATTCCATTTGGATAGCGCGTTGCTTCATCAAAAGCAGTTGCACCATAACGCCATACTTCACCAACATTTAGCCAAATCCAATCTTTTATTTCCGGACGACCTCCATAAGTTGTTTGTAAAACAGGATACATACCAGATATTTTGACTTTTAAAACATATTGTTTACAATTTGGTATACTCCTATCTATTATTTGAATAGCTATAATATTTTGCAAAAGCTTGATTAGTGAATATTTTTCGATTGGCAAATCCTTAACTCTGTTCCATACTTCGGTATCAACAATTTCTTTGCTCAATTTTTTAATATAATCCTCACTTATTTCTTTTGTGATATCCTCTGCTGCTTTTTGTGTTATTTGTTCGGCAACAGTTTGATTCAACAATATATAAGCTAATACAATAGCAAATATAAACAAAAACGTGCTTAATAAAAAACGTTTTTGCATTCTATAGTTTAAATTTAATGAATTAATCATAATACAAAGTTTTAATAAATAAAAAATGCGTGAAACATAACTTATATTTACAGGAGGTATCAGCAAACACCTAGCAGATAAAACAAGCCATGCCCACGCAAAAGCTTTGCATAGACTAAACTCGTTATTCTTTACCTGCTTGAAAATTTGCTGATTTTCCTGTAAATGAATAAACGTAAACAAAAATATATAAATGAAAATTAAGTTATTCCAATTTTTAAATTAGAATTAACTTAATTGTACTGTAAAGATATAAATAATTAATTTTTGATGCAAAAAAATATTGAAAAATTTGGGCATTTTTCATTTATCGCTTGATACTTTTGGGATTTAAAACCTTATTTTTTTTGTTTTAACCTTAGTAGAAATAAGGTTTAAGAAATTTTGGTCATATTTATTTTCTATTAAGGTTTAAAATAA
>JAOZVK010000234.1 GCA_029938185.1 Bacteroidales bacterium
AAATGATTTAATAGTTTAATTATCAAATAGTTTTAAGTTCGTAAAGTAGAATTACTGATATTTTTTAATTAATAGACTCTGTAATGATTAAAATAATTCAAATATTTTTAATTTTTTTGATAATAAACAATTATGTTTTTTCGCAAGAAAAAATTATACCTAAAAATATTGAATGGAAGGCTAAGTTGGTAAGAATCACCAAAATAGATAAAGAGAATTTTTATTATATAAATTTTGAAAATGCTGTTTACAAAGATTTAAAAAATTTGTTACCATATTATTCTGAAACTATAAATATCGAAAATCTATTTAATTCAACAAATATAAGTGCTAGAATAGTAAATCTTAAATTTTCAAAAATAAATGATAATAATATAAACAAAATTAAAGCAATTGATAAAATAAATTCAAGTATAAAAGTAGAAACTAAAATTGTTTATCTACGAAAAAAGGCTTTTCTTCAAATATCTTTCATTCCTTTAATAAAAAGTACAAATGGTTTAGAAAAACTTATTGAATTTGATATTTTGTTGAAACAAGAAAATACAAAAAAAGTATTAAAAATATCAAGAACTTATGCATCAAAATCAGTATTAAAAACAGGAAAATGGATTAAAATAAAAACAACAAAAGCTGGTGTTTATAAACTAAGTTTTTATGAACTAAAATCACTGGGGATTACTAATCCTGCAAATGTAAGAATATTTGGCAACTCGCAGGGTATGCTGGATTATTTAAGTGATGGTGATTATTATGATGATTTACAGGAAAATAAAATACTTATTGAAAATAATTCCGTAATTTTTTATGCTACAGCAGCATCAAGCTGGGAGTATAATGAAACAGAAAAGCAATTTAACAATAAAAATCATTTGTATTCCACTGGCTCATATTATTTTCTAAGTTCGGACTACAACTCTGGCTTTGATAATGTAATAAAAAAACAGGCTCAACATAGCGAACCGATAACTCACAATATTACAAATTTTAACTCATACAAACATCACGAAATTGATACTTTCAATTTAATAAAATCAGGACAACAATGGTTTGGCGAAATATTTGATATTTATACAAACAAAAATTTCGATTTTGAATTTTCTAATATTGTTTCGGGTAGCAAAATCAATATAAAAGTAAGTGGAGCAGCACGTTCTACATTTCAAACAAGTTTCAATATATCTGCAAATGGCACAAATAATACAATGTATTTTCTTAAAACAAATTATTCTTCAACCGATGATTATGCAATGTATAATTCACAAAGTTTTTCATTTAATTCAAATGGTGAAAAAAATATAAATTTGCAAATTGAATATATAAAAAAGTCAGCATCGGACAAAGCTTGGCTTGATTATATAACAATAAATGCCTTAGAGTATTTAAAATATGACGAGAAACAATTGTTTTTTAGAAATTTTGAAACTATTGGTACAAATAATGTAACAAAGTTTAATATAGAATCAAACAAATCATCAGTAAGAATTTGGGATATAAGTAATCCTATATCAGTTTCGGAAGTAGAATTTAGTTACACTTCAAATAATTTAACTTATATAACTCAAACAAATACACTAAAAGAATATATTGTTTTTGACGAAAACACATATCTAAGTCCTATTGTTGAGGGAGATGATTTGGGTGAAATAGAAAATCAAAATCTACATGGATTAGGACAATACAATATGTTGATAGTTTGTAACAAAAAATTTATTGATTATGCTAATGAGTTGGCAACACATCATAAAACAAATGATAATCTTAGTGTTTATGTAACTACACAGGAAAAAATATATAATGAATTTTCGTCAGGTAGTGACGATGTTAGTGCAGTACGTGACTATGTTAAAATGTTTTACGATAGAGCAAGCAATGAGTCTGAAATTCCAAAATATTTACTTCTTTTTGGCGATGGCTCGTATGATAATAAAAAAATATTTGAGGATAATACAAATTTAGTTGTAACATATCAATCACCAAACTCATTGTCGCCAACAGCATCGTTTGTAAGTGATGATTTTTTTGGACTTTTAGATGACGGCGAAGCTATAAATACAGGTTTGGTTGATATTGGAATAGGTAGACTTCCTGTTAAAAATACAGAAGAAGCTGAAAATGCTGTGAAAAAAATTATAAGTTATAGTAAATCAAGTTCAATTGGAGATTGGAGAAGTTATCTTTGTTTTATTGCTGATGATGAAGATGGTAACATATATATTGATGATTCTGAAACTATATGTAAAATTATTGAAACAAATGCTCCTTCTTTTAATGTTGAAAAAGTTTATTTAGATGCATTTCTTCAGGTATCAGGCTCAACTGGACAAAGGTATCCAGAGGTTACAAATGTTATTAATAACCGTATGAGAAAAGGTTGTTTGCTTGTAAATTACATTGGACATGGAGGTACTCAGGGACTTACACACGAACGTGTAATTGGTGTTAGCGATATTACCAGTTGGGATAATTTTGATAGATTACCTCTATTTATGACAGCAACATGTGAATTTAGTAGGTTTGATGATTTTGAATCAACATCGGCTGGCGAAAAAGTTTTTCTCAATCCAAATGGTGGTGCAATAGCTCTTTTATCAACGACCAGATTGGTTTATTCAAATCCCAATTTTTATCTAAATAAAAGTTTTGCAGAAGTTGTATTTACACAAAATAATAATGATAAACGGCTAGGAGATATTATTCGTAAAAGCAAAAATCTTACATCATCAGGCATAAATAAACGAAACTTTACCTTATTGGGCGACCCTGCTGTTAGGCTGGCTTATCCTGAAAATAATATTAATACTTTAAAAATTAATAATAAAAATATTGATATTAACAATGATACTTTAAAAGCCTTGAGTAAAATAACAATAAGTGGTGAATTGACAGATATACAGAATAATAGAAAAAGTAATTTTACAGGTGTAGTATTTCCTGTTGTTTTTGATAAAGAAAAAACTGTAACTACTTTGAATAATGATGGTGTAGGTGCTTATGATTTTGCATCAAGAAACAATATTTTATATAAAGGAAAAGCAAGTGTGAAAAATGGAGTGTTTTCTTTTTCATTTATTGTACCCAAAGATATTATGTATAATTTTGGCGAAGGTAAGATAAGTTATTATGCATATTCAAGTGCTGATAATTCTGATGCAATAGGCTATTTTTCAAATATTATTGTAGGAGGAACATCAAATGAAGTAAATAATGATACTAAGGGACCTGAGATAAAATTACACTTAAATGATGAAAATTTTGTTTATGGAGGAATTACAAATCAAAATCCTAAAATACTGGCATATGTAAACGACGAGTATGGAATAAATACAGTAGGTAATGGTATTGGTCATGATATTTTGGCAACAATTGATAATAACTCTAATAGCTCAATTATATTAAATGATTATTATGAGTCAGATATTGATAGTTATCAAAGTGGAAAAATAGAATATAATTTGTATGATATAGCAAATGGCGAACACACATTAAAACTAAAAGTATGGGATATAAATAATAATTCATCTGAAGAAGAAATTGAGTTTACTGTATTAGATTCTAAGGATATAGAAATAAGTCATGTACTGAATTATCCAAATCCATTTACTAGTAACACATCATTTTTCTTTGAGCACAACAAACCAAATACAAATCTTGATGTTTTAATACAAATTTATACTGTTACAGGAAAAGTAATAAAAACAATTAATACTCAAGTAAATTCAAATGGTTTTAGATCAAATGCTATAAGCTGGGATGGAAAAAATGACTATGGAAACAGAATAGGAAGAGGTGTATACATATATAATATAAAAGTAAGAACACCAGATGGTCAATTGGTTAGTAAGTTTGAAAAATTACTTATACTAAAATAAGGTCTTTGACCTATTTGATGTGGCTTACGCAAGAATAATAAAACTGCGATTGATTTTACCAGACATTGTCTACTTATAAACACAACATATTAACTATCATCTGTATAAATTAATTATTGCAAATGAAAAAAAAAATAATAATACTACTAATTCTGTTTATAACAGGTAATTTATATGCACAAGAAGAATTTAGTAAACATTTTAACGATGGTAAAATATTTTATAAAAAAGGTGAATATGAAAACGCATTTAAAAGTTTTAGATTAGCAAATTCATTTACTAAAAAAGATACTAAAAAAACAAAAAAAGTTTTTAAGTGGATTGTATTATGTAATGAAGCCATAATAAAAAAAAATATAGAACTAAAAAATGCTCTCAAAAAAGCAAACAAGAACTATTCAAAAACAGATAGCATATTAAAAATTGTAATTGCAGAAAAAAAACGAAATCAAAAATTATCAAATGGAGCTTTATTATTGCTAACTCTCACTTTGCCTGCTAACGAAAAAAGTATATATAAATATTACAGAAAACTTGCAGATTCAATGTATATTAACTCAAATTACTATAGAGCTACGGGTTATTACAAAGGAGTTCTATATCTTCCAGAAGCAATTGATGACGAAAAAGAATTAATTGAAAATATAAAAAATTCAGAATGGTGTTATGAAGCAAAAAAACAGGCTGACATTATGTTCTATAATAAAAATGTAGATAAAGCAAATAAATTATTCGATAAAATATTAATTAGAAATACATTGTGTGTTTATTCAAAAAAAATTAAAAAACAAATACAAGACATAAAAAATGGTGTATTGGTTTATGTAAAAGGAGGCTCTTTTATAATGGGGAATCTACAAGGTAATAAAGACGAAAAACCATTACATGATGTATTGTTAAGTAATTATTATATAGGAAAAACTGAAGTAACAAATGAACAGTTTTCTAAATTTATGAATGAATATGGAAGTCAATATACAAAAACAGGTATTTATAAAGGAAAAAGCCTTGTTGAAAAACATAGATGGGGACTTACTGTAAAAGATGGAAAATGGATAGCAAATCAAGGATTTGAGAAACACCCTGTTGTGTCTGTATCTTGGTATGGAGCATATGAATACTGTAAATTTTATAATTATAAATTGCCAAGCGAAGCACAATGGATGTTTGCAGCTACTGGTGGTAGCAAATCTCAGGAACGAAAATATTCAGGAAACAATAATATTGACAAGATTGCATGGTATGCTGAAAATTCAACAAGTACTAGCAAAAAAGGAAGCACACAGGCTGTTGCCACAAAAAAACCAAACGAAATAGGAATATTTGATATGACTGGGAATGTATGGGAATGGTGTTTAGATGACTATAAAAATGACTACTTTAGTAAAAGTCCTATAAAAAATCCTGTAAATAAATTATCAGGAGTTTTGAAAGTATATAAAGGTGGCTCTTGGAACGACGATGAATATTATTGTAGATTAGGTATTAGAGGGCGTGATATTGTAAGCACTAGTTCCTATTTGATTGGTTTTAGAGTTGTTTCTTCAAAAAACTAAATTACTGTTGTAATATTGTTAAAAATTATCATCTAAGGTCTTCTATCTATTTATAGTTGCTTACGCATTAGTACAAAGATAATTTAATCAATAAGTTATGAATAAGTAAATGTTGAAAAACTTTTGTATGACTACTTACTTAGGAAATGACGAATTATAAATTACGAATTGGTTTACACCTAAATATAAGTATCTTACAAAAAACAAATCGGAAAGTTATTTTTTAACGATTCCTAATTGACAAACAAGTATACAAAACAAAAACCTAAAAAAATGATTACAAGCTACAATAAAGCAGTAGAAAATATAAGAACTCAATTATATAATTACCTTAATAACAGCAAATTAAATTCTTTAGTTGTTGGAGTATCTGGAGGAATAGATAGTGCACTTACAGTTGTTTTGGCAAAACCGGTATGCGACAAACTTAATATACCTTTGATAGGTAGAAGTATTACAATTGTAACAAACAAGCCTGATGAAATTTCACGAGCAAGAAATATTGGAACTAACTTTTGTTCTGATTTTAAAGAAATTGATTTATCAGAAAATTTTAATATAGTAGCAAAAACTGCTATCGAAGATTTTGATAATGAAAATAAAAATTCGTTTGACTACAAAATTAGATTAGGCAATATAAAAGCCAGATTAAGAATGATGTATTTGTATGATTTGGCTGGAAAAAATAAAGGTATGGTGCTGTCTACTGATAACTATACTGAACTATTACTTGGATTTTGGACATTACATGGTGATGTTGGCGATTATGGAATGATTCAAAATATATGGAAAACAGAAGTATACGAAATGTCAGAATATTTAGCTTCAAAAATGAAGAATAATGATATGGCAAATGCATTGCTTGATTGTGTTTCGGCTGTTGCAACTGACGGACTTGGTATTACAAACAGCGATTTAGACCAAATAGGGGCATCAAGCTACAAGGAAGTAGACCAAATATTGATTAAGCTTCTTGATTCGGAAAAAGAATTGGGCGAATATAAAAATCATAAAGTTGTTTTACGTAAAATCAATTCAGAATTTAAAAGAAATAATCCTTATAATATTCCTCGAAAACTAATAACTGGTGAATCTTTATAAGTAATTAACAATGAACAATGGATAATTAACAATTTTGCTTACGCTTGATAAACAGCATAATAATAAAAACAAAAGTGTTGTTTTTATATATCGACCTACTTATTAAAATCTTTACAAACATTGCTTTTTTATAAAAACTTAACAATAAGCTCTATAATGGTTATCCCCTCCTATATAGCTACCATATCGTAAAGTTCATTATATTGCACAAAACACTAATTTCGAGCAAATATATTTCGCCTATTTACAAAACATTAAACTATTGTTTTTAAACAATATAGAAAATAAAATATAAGTTTAATTGAATAAATCATATAATTTTTGTGTCATCTAAAAAAATCCACTTATTTAGAAATAATATCAAATAATTCGACTATTAGAAATTACTATCTTGAATATTTAACATTTTTCTTTACATTTGCCAAAATAATTAAGCTTTTTGAGCCTTTTTACATTGCTTATGCAAAATAAACTCTAAGAGCCAAAAATATTTAATTATAAACTCTTTAAACTCATTATATTAGTATGAAAAACATACAAGTAATAAAAAACATATTTATTTTAACTATTTTTTTTATTAGCTACTCAAATATTTTTTCACAGTTAAAAAAAGATTTGAAAGTTCATACATCTATTTTTGAAAATAAATATCCATTACTGAATAATTCCAAAATAAGTATTAATGAAACCTTAGATAATGAGATAATTAATAATGAAATTTTATACAAAAGTCTATTAAGAGACAGTATGATATATAAAATTTCACCAGATACAGAGCTGATATTTTATAAAAAGAAAAAACTTCAGGCTTTTAGAAATATACCTCGCGATTTTGTAGATTTCGCTAAATTTACAGTAAAAAAAGAAAACATACATGGATTAGTTGGCTTGATTGGAATTAGTGCAACTTTAATTTATTTTGACCAACAGCTACTGGATAATACACATAAATTTGGAAACCATCTTGGTATCGACTCCGAAAGACAATTTAAATCATTGGCTTCAATAAATTATGGTGGCGAAAATATTAGTGTAATTAATATTCCTGATAATTTTAATACAACTTTATACTGGATTGGCGAGGGCTTGCCAAGCTTGTTACTTGGAGTTGGAATTTGGGTGTACGGAAAACGACACAATGATTACAGAGCACTTCAAACATCATCAAATCTTATTGAGGCTTTTATTGTTACAGGTTTTACATGTCAGTTTATAAAACATATTACAGGTAGACAAAGTCCATTTTTGTCTACAAGTCCAGGTGGTAAGTGGGATTTTTTTCCAAACCAAAAAGAATATATGGCACATGTACCAAACTACGATGCTTTTCCATCGGGGCATATGACTACACTTATGACAACAACTATGATTATTGGAGAGAACTATCCTGAACACAGATACATAAAGCCAATTGGCTATTCGATTATGGCTCTTGTTGGTTTTTCGATGATGCATAATAAGGTACACTGGGTTAGTGATTATCCGCTTTCGATTGCATTAGGATATGTTTATGGAAAAATAATTACTTCAAGAAACAAAAAAGTTGTTAAGAAAAAGTTATTTGGGAAAAATAAATATATAAAGTCATCATTCTTAATGCCTTATTATTATGGAAATTCAAATCTTGGACTTAGTTTAAGACTGGTTTTGTAAAGGTCATCGACCTATTTAATACTGTTTACGGCTACCCGACAGAAGTTGGACAGTCTTGTTTTTCAAGTAATTTTAATCATAAAATTAAAGTAAAGATTAGCAAAACTTTGCAAAACTTTGCGACCTGTGCAATCAAAAGTCCGGCTACACGTATAGTATTGAACATTATTTTATTTTTTGACAGGATTGACAGGATTGACAGTATTGACAGGATTGATTTTTATCCTGTTACGAAATACATGATAAACAAGACTGTCCAAGTTTTGACGGGTAGCCAAAAGTCCGATAGGACTATTGTAAACCCACAAC
Organism: Bacteroidales bacterium; assembly: GCA_029938185.1. Taxonomy (GTDB): domain Bacteria; phylum Bacteroidota; class Bacteroidia; order Bacteroidales; family JAOZVK01; genus JAOZVK01. The sequence goes on from JAOZVK010000234.1 coordinate 8,492, forward strand.
GATAGTTGTGGGAATAGAGCAAAATAGTTCGTCCC
>JAOZVK010000235.1 GCA_029938185.1 Bacteroidales bacterium
CAATGTTATATGTTAAATAACAGACAGTTATGTGTTAGCCTGACGGCGATGGCGTGTGCCTTACTAAACGGTGTGGCACTCCACCAGTTGGCAATTTCACCGATACCTGTAAATTCGCCAATTATCCCACGATTTCCACTTGGTAAAGCATCAAAACCACTTTTATTTATTCCGTTTCCATTACTATTCCAACCTGTCTTTGTTTTCAATAGATAACCTTGATTTGTTCCACGCCATCCTGTTCTATTTACATCATTTTGCGTCATTCTAAGTTCTATTTCAAGTCCTTTCCATTCATCATCAGTTGGTAAATGCCAACCGATTGGGCACACTATTAAAGATGCAGCATAGGTATATAATGCTCCATAAATATTACTGTTTTTGTAATCGTTGTTGTAATAGCAATACGCAATATCTGTATTATTATGGTTTAGCTTAGTCCATTCATTACTATCAGTGATATGAGGGTATCGTTTTTGTATAATTAAGATTTTCTGCCATCCAAATTTGTTCTCCTATTTTTACAACTTTGTATTTGTGTTGGTCTCTTTGGTCTATAAAATAACCTGTTGTATCTGTCTCCCAAATAATATCACCATTTGAAGTATTATTTTGTTGAATTAAAAAATAAATTCCACTCCCTAATAAAACAACTCCAAAAATAATAAACCAAATTGTATTTTTACGTTTCTTTTTTGGTAATGGTTTATCGCTTTTCATTTGAAGTTCTAATAATTTTGCTTTATAATTCAACCAAGCTGTAATTATCACTCCAAATAAGCTAATACTTCCTGTTATTACTGCGATTAATATTTCTGTTTTCATTTCTGATATTATATCTGTTGTCGTTTTAGTTGGTGCTATCGGCGTTTTTTTATTTTTTGTGAGCCGTAGGCGAAACAAAAAGTAAAAAAATGACAACCAGCACAATGATATAGCTCTTTTTTTCTTCTCGTTGAAATAACTGTTAAATTTCAGTAGTTTTAAGATAAATTTCATCTCTAACATAACTGGCATTTAGCCAAAAACAATGCTTTGTATATTCTTTATTATCAGTAAGTTTGTCTTTTACAGGTAAAGGGAAACAATCATTTTTATTCTTTGCATGTGGTCTTACATGGCTAACTCTATTTTCTGTTTTTTTAGGAAAAAATGTCTTGCGTATTCCTTTTTCTGTAATTTCTTTGACTATTTTTCCTTGATTAACTGTTTCTATTGTTTTGTCCCAAACATTTTTAGCTTCAAAAATATCTGAGTAAGGCATATTCCAAAATTTTACCTCTTTCAAAGTTAATTTTTCATGTTGAAACTGATAAAATACAAAAAAGAATTTTTGTTCTAAAATATACTTAAACTCGCTTTCGTCCCAGTTTAATTTGACGATTTCTGTATATTTAAAATTTGGAAATGGAATATCTTCTTTGGGTAGATTATTTTCTTTGAGCCGCACTGTTTTTACTTGAATATCAGCTTTTTCAAACTCTTCAATCTTCTTATTTAACTCAATTCCTAAAATTGAATTTGTTAGATTAGCAAAGTAACTTTTTGCTTTTTATTTAATTTTAGTTTGAAGTTTTGCTCAATTTCATCTGCTGTTTTTCCATAAAAAGGCTTAAATTTGGAAATTATAATTTCGTCAATTGTTTGTAAATCTTTGAAAACAATGGGTTTGTCAAATATTTTACCGTAAACTCCTTGCTCTTCTTTTGCAATATTTGCAATAATATGATTTACGTAACCTTGCTTTAAAGAATAAGCCCTTTGTTTTGCTTTTTCTGTATTAAATGGTTGATTTCTTAATGATTTTTCAGCTGTTGAGCCTTTGGTGCAAGCTCCCAAATAGTAAGTATCACCTTCTGATAATTCATGTGCTTTCCCTGCTTTTATTTTTTTGTTTATTAGCTCCCAGTCTTTTTTTATGATTTGTAAATCATGGCTTTGATATTTCCAGTCATCAACTAATTTTATTAAATAATCAAGCAAGTTTTTCTCCTTATCATGAAGATAAAAAACAAGTAGCAAGTGAGCATTTTTTTTCCAAAAAGAACTATTTTCAAAATCTTCTTTGTGAACTTCTAAATAGTTAATAATATTCAGGACAAGTCTTTCTTTTGAGCGAAAATCTCCATTTTTAAGTTGTTTTAAAGGGCTTGTTTTTAGTTCCATACCGACTTCTACAAAATCAGCTTCTGCTTTTGAGTTTGGATTGTAGCCAAAATAAAATTTCTCAACTATTTGTCCAAAGTTTCCTTTTCCTTTGTAGCCATGTTTTTCTATGTCCGAGCTACATTTTTCTCTTAGAGTATGCCCTTTTAGCTTTTTAGCATAGTCAATAATGGATTTTTCAGATTTTGAATCAAACATATTATTGATTTATTTGTTTATACAGAGCCTCACCGATTTTTTCAATAACTCCTACAACAAGGGCATTTCCCATAAAAAAAGCACGTTTTGTGTCTGTAACTTTATCTAATTTTGTATGATTATCAGGGAACATATTTAGCCTTTCTAATTCAATAGGCGTTAATCTTCTCAAACCTCTATCTGAATTAATTACATGCTTAAACCTTGACGGTGATTTTCCTCCTTCTCCTGTAATTATCGTTCTTGAAGCATTGTCTAATGCGTCAGGATAAATCATGCCTCCTTCTGAATATTTATATATAAAGCCATCTTTTGTGGTTCGTTCAAGTGATTTAGCACCTTTTAAGTATTTCCATTTTTCAATATCTTTTTCATCAATGAAAAATTCTGGAGTAACTTCCCCATTCTGTAAAACATCGCCTAAAACTGTTTTTTCTCCACTGTATTTAGGACTTGTTTTTACAGTATAAACTTTACCTTCAAAAAGTAAACCCGTGTTTTCAAAAGGGGATAATTTACCATTTTTATTAAAATTATTTGTAATCTCAACTAAATCATCTTCTATTTTAAATTCTCTGAGACTTGATGGTTTTTCTATCGGGAATGCCTTTGGAATTGTTCCTTTTTCAAATATCCAGTCAGTTTTTTTTGATTTAGAAATTCTTTTATAAACTTCTGTTGATTTGTGATAACCTATAAAAAAAACTCTTCGCCGTCTTTGTGGCATTCCATATTCGGCAGCATTTATTACCCTCCATTCTACTGCATATCCTAAATCATTTAAACTTTTTAGCATCACTGCAAAATCCCGTCCTCTTTGAGTTGCTGGAGATTTTAATAAGCGATCTACATTTTCTAAAAATAAATATTTGGGTTTGTTTTCTTTTTCTTCTAAAATTCGATGAATTGACCACCAAAGAACACCTTTTTTACCTTTTAATCCTTTTGAATTATTCAAAGTTGTTGCAACTGAATAATCTTGGCATGGGAAACCTCCAACTAATAAATCATGATCTGGAATTTCATCTGTGGGAACAGTTGAAATATCTTTATTTGAATGGTTTTTATTGCTAAATTGCTTTTCATAAACCATTGAAGCGTGTTGCATCTTCGTTGATGGTTCCCATTGATTACTCCAAACGATGTTAAATTTATTATGTTTTTCAAGTCCAAGGCGAAAACCTCCAACTCCTGCAAATAATTCTGCTACGTTTATTTTCATTTTTCTAATTTTACTAAAATTTGTAGTAATAATTTACAAAAATAAATAATTCAGTTGTTTTAAAAAATATATACTTTATTTTCGTCATTTTTGAATGAGCTATATCGGATATGTGTGTGGTTGCGGTTATTTTTTTTTATTTTTTTCGCTTGCGAAAAAAATAAAAAAAAATGACTGCAATCCAACACAATGTTATGCTTCTTTTTTATTTCTATTCGTTAAATAAATAAAATTCCTTTTCTTACAATTTATTAATCCTGTATTTCTAACGCAGTTTCTTGCGTAAATTTACATATTTTTTCATACCTATCTTTGCTATTTTCTCTGCTTGTGCAAAGTAGGCAAAATAAAGAATGTCATTTTCATTCGGTAGAATAAAAGTTTTTCTTTTTACTCTTCTTTGCAATGTTTTTATAAGTTTTTCTTCGTAAATATCATTGTCTATTGTTTCATTTGGTAAAATATGATTTACTACGTGTCCCATATTTTTTAGAATGGGCGATAAAACTAAAAAACGATGACATTCAATAGGTTCTCTTTTAGTTGCCATTATCGCAACATTTTTCGTTACTGCATTATCTTCAAATATTTCTTTTAAACCATTATTAATACGGGGTTTGCTTAACGCTTTTTGATAATTAAATCCTTTTTTATCAAATACTGGCTCATCGCCTTCAACTCTTGGGCTTAAATCTTTACGATATTTATATTCAATTCCCCATTTTGCGAGTTCGTCGGGTAGCGAAGTTTTATTAAATTGTGGAACATAACGAGAAAATGGCATTAATCTAATGTCATATAAGACAGAACTATTTTCCCTTTGCAACATTTCTTTAAATTGCTCCAAAGGGTAATTAGAATGACCTATCATAAATATATTTACCATTTTTTTGCAATTTCTTCTATCGTTTTCATTTCTTGTTCAACTCGTTCTTGTGCAGGTAATCCTCCACGATGTGCTAATGGAACATACAATGGGGTGTAATCATCTATTCCTATATGCTCTAATATATGTTTCATATACAAAACATTATGGTCCCATTCGTTCATTGGGGCAACTCCAAAATGACCGCCAGATGTTGTAATAAAAAGAGCTTTTTTATTTTTAATTAATCCAACAGGTTTCGGGTTTCTTTTTTCGTAAGTAAATGTAACTTGTGGAATAACGAGGTGGTCAATATATGCTTTCATACCCGATGGAACAGATAAATTCCACATTGGCGATACAAAAATATATTTATCGTAAGTTGCAAATTCTTTTGCAATTTCTGCAACTTTTCCATTCGGGTTTTGATAATCACGTAAATCATTTCCACTTAAATGAGGATAATTAGATACGTCTCTATATTCAAATACTGCGTTCTTATTTTCTTGCTCAAAAAGCTCTATAAATTTAGACATAATTGTCATTGATACAGATATTTGCTTTGGTTTTGGGTTTGCTGTAACTACTAAAATTTTCATTGTCTATTTAATTAAATTATTATTTATTCTTATTAAAAAGCTATTTAGTTGTTCTATCTCATCAATTGAAAAACCGTTCAGAACTTCATTTATTGATATTGATGCTTCTTTAACAACTTTTGTTCTAATTTCTGTTCCTTTTTCTGATATTGATATTATTGTTTCTCTTTTATCAGTTATTGAGATGTTTTTATTTATTAAACCTAATTTTAAAAGATTAGATATAAGACTATTGATACTTGCTTTGTTTTTTAACGTAATTTCACTCAATTGCTTTTGAGTTTTATTTTGATTAGATAGAATTTGTAATATAATCCACTGCTCTGTGGTAATCTGAATTTTGGAAAATTTCAATTTTTTTGCTAAATTATTTGTTATCAATCTTGATGATTTTCCGATTAATTCAGCTGTTATAAATTTTTTCATTTTGCAAATTTAAAACATTTAGTTTGAATTCAAACTAAATGTTCAAAAATAATCAAAACTTATATTTTTTTTCTATCTATATTGTTTTGAATGAAGCATAACGGTAAACTGCTATTAGTGGCGGTGGTTTGTGTGCTTGCTTTGTTTTTTTGAGCAAAGCGAAAAAAAAACTAAGCAAGCACACAAACCACTGACAACTAAGCAAATGTTAAGGCTCTTCATCAATCCGTTTGCAGGAACTTATCATCTCTGTATCAGCTCCAAAGAATGACAAGACGGATAATCAATTTTTCCAAACGGAGTGCCGGAAAAATTGATTATCCGTCTTGTCATTCTCCTTGTGTTTATAAAAATTATCAGCTCAGGCAACAAATTTATCAAGATGCTTTAACATTTATTGACTGAATTTATGTAAAACCTGAATTATACATTTTGTTTATTATTAGAAATTTACATAATCATTTGCTGAATTATCTTTAATTTTCCAGTTAAATCCAGTTCTTGTTTCATTTCGTTGAGCAATTTTTGTTTTGTTCCGCTTGTTTGATATTTTAAAAACTGCAATTAATTCTTTGAGTTGTTCTGCTTGTGCAGATAATTCTTCTGCTGACGCTGACATTTCTTCTGCCGATGCCGAGTTCTCATTTGTAATTTCTGTTAATTCCTGAATTGAATTGTTAATTAACTCTATTCCACTTTGTTGTTCTTTATTAGCAGAAACAATACCTTTTACAAGTTGCGAACTTTTTATTATTTCAGGTATTATTTTTTTTAGCTTATCGGTGGCAATTTCGGAAATATCTTTTCCACTTTTCGACAAATCTTCAATTTGTTCTGATGCTATTTTAGATTTTTCAGCTAAAATCCCGACTTCTTTTGCGACAACTGCAAATCCTTTTCCATATTTTCCTGCTTTTGCGGCTTCTATTGCCGCATTTAACGATAAAATGTTGGTTTGAAATGCAATATCTGAAATTATTGACGTTTTCCGACTGATGTCTGTAACAGATTTAATTGTTTGCATAAAGATTTTATTACTTTCTTTCATTTCTGTTGCCGATTTTTCTGCAATATTTTCAGTATTTATTGCATTTTCCATATTTGTGCTTATCATTGCCAGCATTTGTTCCATCGAACTTGCAATTTCTTCTGTCGTTGATGCTTGTTGGTTTGCACGTTCTGAAATTTGCTCTGAAACAATTGATAGTTCGCTACTTGCTCCCGAAACTGCTACTGATGCGTTGTTTATATTTTCTACAATTTTATTTAAAGACCTTGTAACTTTTTGCATATAGTTTGTTATTTCTCCAAATTCATCTTTCCGTTTTATATGTTTATTATCAAAATTTACGCACAAGTCGGAATTTGATATTTTATTTAGGTTTTCGGACAATATTTGCAATACATTTATGTCTTTTTTTATAAATAATATACCCGATATTACAATAATTAATCTTATAGGAAGAGCCACTATGCGGGGTATATTTAATATTTCAAAAGTAGAAGTTAATAGTGTAATAGCAATGCTTACAGCTATTAAAATATATCCCATTTTGGCAAGAAAGGACTTCTTAAAAAGAAGTCTGATAATTAAAACAAATAAAGGTGCAATAATCAAAATTGAAACTGTATAGAACTTTATTAATTCTTCCATTATTTTAAAGTGTTTAAGGTGAAATAAAAAGTAATTAAATTGTCGTTTTGGTTTATCCAAATTTTGCCGTTGTGTTTATTTACAACAGCTTTTGCTATCGACAATCCAAGTCCAGTTCCACCAAAAGCACGGTTCAAGCCTTCGTCTGCTTGTCGGAATGGTTCAAAAATTTGTTCGTATTTTTCTGTGGGGATTTCTGTTCCCGTATTGCTGACAAAAAATGTTTTTTTTTGCGTATCGTATCCAAAAGTAACAGTTCCCTCTTGTGCAAATTTCATTGCATTATCTATCAGATAATCAAACACTTTAGTAATATAATGTCGGTCTGCAAAAATTGTTAAACTTTCGGTTGCATCAATTTTTTTTAGTAATATGTATTTTTCTGCAAGTATTTCATGTCCGAAATATTTTTCAAAGATGTCTCCAAGTAGCTGATTTACACAAAATTCTTCTTTATTTAGTTCTAATTGTCCAGTTTGAGCGTCCGATATTTCGATAATATCACTTACTACTTTTAAAAGATTTTCTCCGCTTTCATTTATAATTACGGCAAATTTCTTGGCTTGTTCGCAAATATCCTCTCGTTGTAAAAGTAAATTTGAAAATCCAAGTATTGCATTTAAAGGTGTCCGTATTTCATGAGAAACATTGTTTAAAAAAACAGTTTTGTATTTACTTTGTTCTTCTGTCTTTTTTAGATTTTTCTCAAGAATTTTAGTTTGCTCTTTTATTTTTAATTCAAGGTTTTCTTTGTGGTCAATTAGTTCGATTTCAAGTTTTTTACGTTCTGTAATATCTATTGAATGCCCGAATAATTGCATTTTTCCGTCTTCCTTTTTGCATCTCCCAGCGGATTGTAACCAAATTGTTTCTCCGTTGTTTTTTATCATTCGGTAGTCGCATGATAAAACTTTATCTGTCTGTGTTAAGGATTTTTTCAGAGTTATTATTGCTTTCGGCAAGTCATCGGGATTTACATAACTAAAATATTTTTCCCAACTGTTATTTATCGTTCCGGGAGGAAGTTCAAGTATTTCGTCTGCAACAGGTGAAACATAAGTATTTGATAAATTTAAGTTTTCATCTGTGTTTGCTTTCCATATCACGCTTGTTATACTTGATGCGATTTCTTTTAATTCGATAAATTCAGTTTCCGTTTTGTTCATTTTTTTAAAATTGATAGGTTTGTAATTTGTCGGCTCTGAAAAATTTGGAAGAAAATAAAAACGAAGTTTTTATTTTCTAATTCATTATCCTTTTTTTACTCTGTCGAGCAATGAGCCTTAACGGAAATAGGTTGGTGGCGTTGCTTTGTGGGTGTATTTTGTGGTTTGTGTAGGGAGCGAAGCGACCGGAACAAGCCAAAATAAACCCACAAAGCA
>JAOZVK010000016.1 GCA_029938185.1 Bacteroidales bacterium
AACTATTTGATAATTAAACTATTAAATCATTTTTATTAGTATTTAATAATTAGTTTATTTATAAAAAAACTATACAATGTATTTTATTGCTTTTGCCTTTCAGCAAAAAACTAGAGAAATAAAAATTCAAAATTCTAAGAATCATATTTTTTAAGTGAAAATTCTACAAAAAATTTTGTACCCTTTTTCAACTCAGTTTCAAACCAAATAGTTCCGTTTGCATTTTCAATTATGTTTTTTACAATTGGTAGTCCCATTCCCATACCACTCGTTTTTGTTGTAAAGCTTGGTGTAAACAGCTTTTCTTTTTGATCTTCAGAAATTCCTGTTCCGTTGTCTTCAATTTTTACTAAAACTTTATTATTATTTATTGTTACTTCAATTTCAATAACTCCTTTTACATCAGTTGGTACAGCTTGTATAGAGTTTTTTATAAGGTTAATAAATACTCTGGATATTTGTTCTTTGTCAGCAACTATATTAAGTTGTTTGTGATTGTTTAATTTAGTTATTATTGTAATATTTTCGGTATTTGAGAATAGTTGAACTGTATTTTCTATTTTTGAAATAATATTTACTTCTTCATTGTGTGCTTTAGGCATTTTTGCAAATGCTGAAAATTCAGTTGCAATTGCCGAAAGTGTATTAATTTGTTCTATTAAAGTTTTACACACCCTATCAAGTCGAAGAGAAAAATTTTCATCATTGTTTTGCCAAGAGCGTTGCAGAAACTGAACACTTAATTTCATAGGTGTAAGAGGATTTTTTATTTCGTGAGCAATTTGCTTTGCCATCTCTCTCCATGCACTTTCTCGTTCCGATTTTCCTAAAAGTTTCGCACTATTTGCAAGTTCTTTTACCATTCTGTTATATTCTTTTACTAGTCCACCTATTTCATCGTCACTATTATAAACTATGGGTTTGTTGGTTTTGCCAATCTCAATTTCTTTAAAACTATTTTGAATTACTTGAAGTGGTTGCATAATTCGAGTAGACATTGCAACAGCGGTTACAATAGCTACAAGTAGAAGAAATACATATAGATTTACAAACGTAACAATCAAATTTGATAGCTCTTCACGCAATACGCTTGGTTTTGTAAAATATGGTAAATTTATATATGCCAATGGTTTATTATCATTATTATTAAACATAACATATGCCGATGAATAGTTTAGTTTACCTATGTTTTCGTTATGAATAAATTTTGCTTTATGGTTCACTACTAATTGTCTGAATGCTATATGATTTATTTTTTTACCTATGAGTCCACTATTAAAAACCTCGGGGCGTGAAGTTGCAAGTAGGTTTCCTTTCAAATCATATAAATTTATATCAGAGAAAAAAACAAAAGAAAATTTACTAAGTAATTCGTCCAAATGAAGGTATTTATTAGTTTTCCAATTTGCATTTAATGATGTTTCGTTACCAAGCTTTTGTTCGAGTTCGGTAACAAGCGATTCTAATTTTTCTCTAATTGTTTGCTCATGCTTTGTACTATACTGTTCCATAGTAAAATATAGTGTTACACTTCCAATTGTTAAAAATGATAGTAACAAAATTAGTACCATCGAAAACTGTAACTTACTTCTAAAATTAAGTCTTAGCTCTTTTAGTAATCCTTTTATATTTACAATAATTAATATCAAAGACATAATCAAACTAAAAAAAACAAATATATATGAAAATGATATAACTAAATCAATTTTAGATATTTGAGGACTGCTTAGAATAATTGAGTTATTTTCATTAATATTATATATAGTATGGTCATAAAAATCATAATTTATAAAAGAATAGCCCGATGATGATGTTTTAAATGCTTTGTTTGTTAGGTTGTAAGAAAAATTACCAGAACGCATAACTAGTTTGTTATTTCTATATTTGGCATAGGAATAGTTACTTAAAGGCGAAATTTTATCAATTTTAGTATCCAATAGTAAATCAGGATAGCCAAGCTCTTGTGAAATAAGTTTAGAATTGAGACTGAAATATAGTTTTATTATAGAGTCATTTTTTTCTGAAATAAAATCATGTATTCCAAGATAGCTTATACTTCCTGACAAATTATCAAGAAAATAATAATTTGAGTTATCTATGGGTATTCCATATTTTTCGATTAATTGCTTTTTGTTATTGACACAATTTTCATAGACAGCTATTTTTTCTAATTTTTCCGATTTGGCACAAATTGATACATCTAACTCATATTTTTCCATATAACCATTTATATACCTGCGCATCATATGGTTAGAAATGTCTGATAGCTGGTGTGAGCTTTGTCGTTGTATGTAACTTTCTATTGATTCATCGTTTGGAATACTTAATTCAATATCAGATAAAATATGTTCGGCAATTAAATCTCTTTCATTTGCCAGAGATGATACTAATATTTTTCGTTTTTCTATTTCTTTTGCATTTGTATTTGTGTATATAAAAATAGCTAAAAAAATAGATGTTACTAAAATTAATAGAATATAGCTATAATACTGAAATTTTATGTTACGATATCTTATTACTGAAATAATAATAAAAATGGCTGCTATATACCCAAAGGAGAGTATTGGCATGTCATAATTTGATATAACTACTGACAAAATAATTATTACAAAAGATTTTAAAAATATTATAATATAAACTTTGATACTAGCGTGCTTTTTTATAAACAAAATCAAGTTATCGAGAAATATAATAAAGGACGATATGAGTAATGCTATTATAATGAAACCTATAAAGCTGAACAAATCTATATCGAGAATTTTATAGGCACTAAATGAAATGCTCGAATTATATATTAAGCTTTTCAGTAGAGAGTTTATATATTCGTATAGAACAAATGAAAAAATAATAAAAATAAATATTATTATATAACTGATATTTTTGGGTTTGCGAAACAAAAAACGTGAGATTTTTCCTGGACGTATTGCAATAAAAATGTTTTTTGAAAAAAATAAAATTATAATTGAGTTTATCAAAAAATCGCCAAGCGAAGAGTACCATAAAGTTACAGCAAAATGTTCGGGTTCAAAAATCGGGAGTAAATACAAATGTGATGGTAGTTTGTATTTAATCATTAAATATCTGACAAATATTAAAATAATAAAAATTAGAACAAGCCATAGATTTGATTTTTTTGACAAACTTATTTCTATAAATTTTTGATGTATGTAGAGTATTATAAGCAGTAGTGCTATAAAATTTAGTATTCCAAAAAAATATGGATAATCAAGGTGTTCTGTATTATCGCTCGAAGGAGCTAATGAAAACAGGTAATTATTTTGTTTGTCTAAAATATCAAAACTATGAGAAAGCGGAATCATTGATATTTTGATAGATGAAGGTATTCCAAATTTCTCTTGAAATAAGTTTTCTAAATATTTATTTTGAATTGAATATTTGTGTTTTAATAATACTAAACCAACAATATTTATATTTTTAAATTTTTTTGAATTTAAAATATACCAACCATTATTAAGCTCAACTACAGGACTAAGTAAATCTGAATTTGAATATCTATGAGGTATTGTTATTGAGTTGTCAGTCCAATATTTTATTGAATCGTTACGAAAAATTAATACTATAAACTCTTTATTATCAAGTTTGTTTAATGGATTATTAAAAAATAATGAGTTCTTTTTAGTCGATTCTATATAACTATTTATTTTAATACTATCTATATATGTGTCAATAATTTTGTTTAGTTTGTTTTGTTTTTTGTACAAAACATTTTGTATTTGATTTACATCAATTATATCTTGATTATATAGTGAAATCATTTTTTCGCCAACTATGGTAAAGCCCATTATTAGCAATGAAATGATAATAAGATTAATATTTTTTATTTTTTTTATCAAGACTATTTATTTAAGTAAGGTCTTCGACTTATTTAATGTTGCTTACGCATCACACTAATACTCTAACAATATGTAATCTAACAAAATATAAATGTCGAAAAACTTTTGTAATACTACTTATTATTTGATATTGCACAACATGCATAATTATTCTTTGTTTTGTAATATACTCTAAACTGTTATCAATTGTTAATCAAAGCATTGTTAGGGCAATTGAGTTATTATCATTTTTATCATATCTTCAAACCAAACTGTTTTTACTAATTTTTCCGTATTTAATTCTAAATTTTGTAAATATTTTTTGTTGAATTTATCTTTCATATTGAAAAAACTATAAAAAATATTTATGTGCTTACTTTTTAGTGAATTTGTTATTGACGTAATATCTTTATCTTTTATTTTTTCATCTTTCAGCTCTTCGTAAGTATTTCTTGATAATTTTAAGTTTAACAAAATTTCATCATATTTTTCATTTTTTTGTCGTCTGATTTCATTTATATATTCTTGTTTATTGAAATTATGCAGATTTAAACTTTCTATATTATCTGGATGATACAAGTAATTTTCAAAACAATAAAAGTCCAATATTATATAATTAGGGTATTTTTTCTCTATTTTACTTTTTTCATTATCGGTTAAAAAATCTCTATCTCGCAAGCCAAAATATTTTTTATCTTTTTTTATACTGAGAAATAAATCTCTACTATTTTTCACTCCAACAAAAACTGTATCTTTAATATTTAATAAGTTAAAAAACTTATCATTTAAATTTTCGCACAAAATAATTTTTTTATTTGCAAAAAGTTTAAAAATTGTTTCTTTCGGAATGGCAATTTCAAAAATGTCAAGCTTATTTTTAATACTCGGATAAATAATCTGCGGAATATCAAAATTTCGTTCATCGAAGTCAAGAATTATCGCCTGTTTACTGTCTCTTGCATATTCTATAAACCCAAATGAATGGCTGGCAGTCCATAATTGGCAATTTTCGGGTATCCAATTTTCAATAATTTCTTTTAACAAGGTGTATTGTAAATTAGTATTGAGGTGTAAATCTAATTCATCAATAAAATAAATAGTATCTTGATATATTTCAGTTCTACTAAAAAGATTGAGTAGTATATTGAATATCTCTTTTTCGCCACTACTCAATAAGTCGTAATGAATTTCTGAAATACCTTTTTTAAACTTAATTTCAGGCGGTTTTCCTTCTAACGATGGGATTATTGAAATTAAAGATAAGTTTGTAGATTCATTTTCGCCAAAAATCCGTTTAAACCCTTCATTAATTTTGGAAATATATTTACTTGCAAGTTCATCAACTGTTATTCCTTTTAAAGTATATACTTCCTTCAAAAATATTTTAGTGATTTTATCTATGTCATTTTCAAAACGTTCATCCCTGTTTATGTATAGACGTGGTCTGTCACTGTCTTTTATAAAATCAATTTTTTTATCTATAATTCTTCTTAGTTGTGGAACTTGTCTTAAACTACTTCTGCCATAAAACAGGTTTACTCTTTCAATTATTTCTATATTAGCTCCACTCTTATTTGTTAAATTTATAAATTCATTGTTATGAAAATTTATTTTTACATTTATAGGTAAATTATTGTTTTTTCCATAGTAATCTTTATTTTCATCAAGAGCAAAACTTTCTCTTTCTTTCATTAATGAAGATGCTTCAAAAACATCAAAAATGCAACTTTTTCCACTACCATTAACTCCTGTCATTAATACAAGTTTTGCATTTTCAGGAATATCTGATATTTTTAAATCTGTAAATCGTTTGAAGTTTTTCAGTTCTACTCCTGCTATCTTCATTGTTTTAAGTTTTAATTATTTGTGTTTTTTTTGCTGTTGAAAAACTTTTGTAATATTACTTATTAATTGAATAATTGTACCATTGTATCATTGAATAATTGTACCATTGAATAATCGAATAATTGCACCATTTAAAGTATATATGGTTCTTTTCCTGCAAATACAATTGCAAGTTTAATAATATTTTCTGGTTTTATATTGTTAATTATCATTTCTTTATAATATTGATTTATTTCAATTTGGTTTAAGGCTTCTTGTCTTGCAGTATTTATTCGTTTATAAAATTTATTTTTTTTTTCCTTTATTCCTTGTTTTTTTATTTGTTTTATTTCTATTACTATTCCGTTTTTACTTTTATCATATGGAATTAACATAATATCGTATCTACCTTCGCCACTTTCTCTATTTGATTTAATAATAAAATCATCTGTTAAAATAGTCAGCAATCCGAGTGTATAAACATGATAAATTTGCTCGTGTATAATAATTTTTTCTTTTGTTGTTTTATCTGTTTTTTCGGCTGTATCAAAATAACTTAAAGTATCGCCAACAATTTGTTTAAAACCTATTTCAAATTCATTTATTCTATTATTTATCAAATTTTCAGCTGTCTTTATTAATAAATCTCTCGTTATTTTTAATTCTGTATTCAGCCATGTCATAATTATATCAGTAAAAACAATTCTAACTTCATTGTTTGGAATTTTTAGTTTGTAATTTCCATACTTTGCTTTTTCTATTTGTGTTAAATACCCATTATCAGTTAGTAAAGTCCACAATAGCTCATTATCGGTTTCAAAATCCTGAAAAACAAAATTATCTTTCAATTGTTTTTCTATTGTTTTGCCTTCTATTAAATCTTGTATTTTATCTTTTACTCCAATTTCAATTATCCTGCTTTTTATTAATGAATAATCTCCTGAATTTACCCAGTATGGTCTGAAACCTGCTTCACTTTTTGCGATATAATTAACTATTGACCAAGGATTAAAAATATTATCAATTTTTCCAAATTTGTATCCGTCATACCATTTTTCTATATCATTTATTCGGTCTTTTAAGTTAAAATATGTCAATATTTTTTCTGTTTCTTTTCGTGTAAAACCAAAACTATCAGAAAAATATGGCATAGTTATTCCAAACACATCAAAATTATTCCATTCCGAAAAAATACTTTCTCGTCCTACACGCATTACGCCTGTCAATAGTCCTTTATGTAAATCATTATTTCCTTTGTAAGCATCACCAAGAAAACCTTGCATAAAGTTTATTACATTTTCATAGTATGTCAGTTTTTCTGTTTTGAAATTTTTAATCGGTTTTGGTGTATATTTAAACGCACTAATTATTGGTGCATCATATTCATCTACGAGAATGACAACTTTTTTCTTGAAATGTTTTTGCAAAAACTTGCTTAATTTTAATAAACTTTCTTTGTATTCTATTTCATTTGCTTTTTTTGAAATAATATTTTGGAAAATTTGTTTTTCAGTCTTTTCTAACTTATCTGATTTTATTAGTATGGGTTTAAATTTTTGATACAAATCTGAAATTATGCTTTTAAATTTTCTTAAACAATTATTCCAGTCAGTCTCTTTTATACTTTTTAAGGAAATGTTTATTACAGGATATTTGTTTTGATGTTTTTTGCAAAAATCTTTTTCTTTTGCTATTTCAAATTCCGAAAATAATTTTGCACTCTCTAATTTTTGAATATCAAAAAAATGTTCAATCATAGACAAATTCAATGTTTTTCCAAACCGCTTGGGACGTGGAATTAAAACAATATCATTCGCATTATGATAAAATTCGTAAATTAGCATTGTTTTATCTACAAAGTAATGATTGTTTTTTACAATTAATTCAAAATCTGAACGTCCTGTCTTTAATGTTTTTTTTGGTTTCATATAAGAGGTATTCATTTATCAGATAATTTAATTCGTAATTTATAATTCGTAATTTCCTTAGTATTATTTAGACAAGATTTACATGTTTAAAATATCCTGTTAATCCTGTTAATCCTGTCAAATTATTACATTTTTGTCTTAATACACTACTCATATTGAAGCTCCATATTACACATTATGATATTGTTCGCCTTTAATTATTGTAAATGCTCTATATAGTTGTTCTACAAAAATTAATCTAATTATTTGATGCGAAAATGTCATTTTAGATAATGAGATTTTATAATTTGCTAATTTATAAAATTCTTCCGAAAAACCATAAGCTCCACCAACAATAAAAGCAAGTTTTTTAGTACCTCTTATTGAAAAACCCTCAATAAATTTTGCGAAATTTATTGAATCATATGTTTTTCCATTTTCATCTAATAAAATAATTGAGTCGTATTGTTTTAGGTATTTCTCAAATTTTTTAAATTCTAATTTTTTTTGTTGTATAACATTAATATTTTTTGATATTTTCAATGCAGGTATTATTTTAATATCAAAATTAATGTAATGCTTTATTCGTTTGAAATATACATCAATACCTTCTGTTATATAATTAGAATTATTTTTGCCTATTAATAAAAGTGTAATGTTCATAGTTTATTTTTAAGGTCTTCAAGGAATTGTAAAAAAAAAGGGAAAAACTTATGTAAGCAGTCTTACAAAAGTTTTTCGATATTTATTTATTCATAACTCTCTGTTTATATTACTTTTGTACTAATACGTAAGCAACTATAAATAGGTCGAAGACCTTGGTTATTATTCATAAGCATTTTTATAAAATTTGTTATATTTACTTATAATTTTATCCTTTTTAAAAATCTGCAAGTTGCTGGAGCTAATTACAAAATGATAATAGTTTACTAACTTATGTTTTTCAAAGATTTTTTTTGTTACAATCATTTGCATATATTCCAATGCTATAGTTTTGTCTTTTAGTGGATTTATAATAATTGCTATATGTTCGTTTATATTGCTTTGTGTGATTTGTAAATCAATTTCTTTAGAAAAATCTAAGTTAAAGTTTATTATATCAAATTTTAATTTAGCAATATCAATATCTTTATTATTATATAAAACAACATAGCTATGCGTTTCATTATCCGAAACTTTGTATATATCCATATCGTACTTACCACCTTTTATTACCTCAATTGTCGATATAGCTATTTTAGTAATTTTATCTTTAGGATATTTCTTCACTAACTCTTCTAAAGTCGTCAGCATCTGACTCTTATTGCCTGTATGACCATAAGACAATGCTTTTATATAAAGATACTTAGGCAATAATTCTTTATAAATTGTATTTTTTTCAATTAACTGATAATTTGATATTACCGACTCATAATTTTTATTTTTATAATCATAATAAGCTTTTTCGTACAATTGGCTTATTTTCTTTCTTTCATTATTTAACTTAGTTAAAAAATTAGGGTCGCTTAACATTTTTGCAATTTCGCTATCAGGAAATTTTTGAATAATAAGATTTTTATAATATTCTTTTCTTTCATAATTACCAATTTTATTATTTAATTTATATAAATAATAGTATGATTCAAGAAGATATGAATTGTTTGGAAAGCGTTTATTTAACTCTTCAAAAGTTTTGATAGCTGTTTTTCTATCATTAATATTAATATCATATATTTCACCAGAATTAAAGTATGCATCAACTATTTTTTTATTCGATTTTTCAAGCTCTTCTTTAGTCAAAGGTAATTCTTTCAAATAATATTCTTTTTTTCTTTTATCAACAGCTACTTCATCAGGATTTGTATTATCATCAATTTTATCATCAGTAATATTCATCACAATAGCTTTGTTTCGTCTTCGCCAATTGTTTTCAAGTTTTCTATCGCCCCAACGTTTAGTAAATTCATTTCTTCCATAACTAAGCAAGTTCGGATTATAAAAATACCATTTTCCTTTATTAACTCGTGTATTAAATGTGTTATCCATTGGTAGTACTTTCCTAATCTGATTATTAGCTGATGCCTTTTTGTCATCTATATATTTTTGAATAAGCATATCAATATACACATCTCTTTCATTTTCGGGCATTTTTGCAATTTTTTGCAAACTGTCTTGGTGTCTAATAATTTCGAGATTTTTTACAAGCATTGACAATGCCATAGCTTTGGTAGA
Organism: Bacteroidales bacterium; assembly: GCA_029938185.1. Lineage (GTDB taxonomy): Bacteria > Bacteroidota > Bacteroidia > Bacteroidales > JAOZVK01 > JAOZVK01. The sequence goes on from JAOZVK010000016.1 coordinate 9,776, forward strand.
TACGGCTTCATAATCACTGTAGTCTTTATCAAGATATGTCATTACACTGTCATAATATAATGCTGAATTTTTATAATCTGGTTTTTTAAAAAAAATATCAGCTAAAGCTAAAAATGATAATGCTTTTTGATTTAAATTTGTAACACTATTCTGTGCCGATAGTTTATAATATTCAACAGCTTCTTCGATATTATTTTCTTTGTGTTCTACTTGAGCCAGAGCAAAATATATTTGGTCATGAAAATCATTATTTTTCTCATCTCTAAGCATTTTATTTAGCTGTTTTTTCAGTTCTTTACTGTCTTCGCCATGACTAAATGCTGTTGCTCTTTTAATTTTGGCATTAAAAGCCATGCTATATGGCGGATTTAGTTTTATTACTTCTTTATATAGGTTTGATGCTTCAATAAAATATTCTTGTTTGTGATATATTTGTGCCAATATAAATTTGTATCTAACTTTTTCTTTTTTTCTTTTAGTTTTTGGTATAATAATTTCGAGTTTTTTTATTGCTTCAGTATAATTTTTTTGTTGAAGAAACAGATGCGAATATACAATAGCAATTTCTTTATCTAATTCTTTTGGGTGCTTCTTATCTTTAATAATACCATTTAACAGATTTTCGGCTTCTTTGTAATCTCCTTTTTCAATATACACTCTTGCTAACCACAATTCTGCATCATATACAATAGCTTCGTTTCTAAAATAAAGCATCATATGCCGAAAAGTTTTAATAGCTGTCAAATATTCTTTTTTATATAAGTATGCTTTTCCCATCAGTAAATAGGCATCATCTACCCAGTTACAAAATTCACTTTTATTATAAAAATCTATATCTTTTTTAGTAGTTACTTTTCTTTTCTTTTTTTTAGGTTTTACTGTTATTGAATGAGATTTGATAAGTTTTGCTGATTTTTTTATTGCATTGTCCATATCTCCACTACATATATCAACTGTAGTACTATTGTTATATTTGAATACAGGAATAATTTTCGTATAATTGTCTGTTTCGCTATCAGCTACTTTTCTTGCTCCTGCTTTAAAACTCTCGTTTCCATTAAAATACACATTATATCTGGCTGTTATATTATGGAAACTTCTCCTAAAGAAAGTATTTTTCTTTGTAGAACAACTAAATGATAGTAGTATAAATAATATAAAAATGATATGTATAGTTCTTTTTTTCAAAATATTTATCATATTATTGTTTAATAAAGTGAGTCTTCTATCTGTTTAATGTTACTTATACTTTAAATGATACAATGGTACAATGGTTCAATTATTCAATGGTACAATATATTGACTAATAGCTTATAAAATTTTTATAAAAGTAAAACACTTAACCTAATTTAGTATAACATTCATATAATAACTAAAAAGAGGAAACAAACTTTTAGCTTTTAACTTTCAGTATTATTAAATACTGTTACAAAAGTTTTTCGATATTTATTTATTTATAACTCCCTGATTAAGTTCCCCCTTGCACTAATGCGTAAGCAACTATAAATAGGTCGAAGACCTTATTTTAGGTATTTACGTCTTGTTTGACTACTTATTCAGATTTTATTAACTTGTATCCTTTGCCATGGATATTGATTATTTCAATTGAGTTTTCACTTTTAAGATGTTTTCTTAACTTTGTAATATACACATCCATACTTCTGGCACTATAATAGCTGTCATCTTTCCATATTTTTCTCAGAGCATAATTTCTTTCAAGAACATCATTAATATTTTTGCATAATAATTTCAGCAATTCGGATTCTTTTGTTGTTAGTTTTACATTTTTTTTATTTTTAATTAAAACTTGCTTATTCGAATCAAAAACAAAATCCCCTAAATCAAAAATTATCTTATTCTGTTCTTTTTTTGTATTTGTTCTTCGTAAAACTGCTTCGATTCTTAGAAGTAATTCTTCCATATCAAAAGGTTTAGTTACATAATCATCAGCACCTATTTTAAAACCTTCGAGAACATCTTCTTTTAATGTTTTGGCTGTTAGGAATATAATTGGTATTTTTGAATTAATGGCTCTAATATCCTCAGCCAAACTAAAGCCATCTTTATTTGGCATCATAACATCTAATATGCAAAGGTCGTACTTGTTTTTTGTGAATGCTTTGTAGGCTTTAACTCCATCATTATTCAAATCTGCTATATATGATTTTGCGTTTAAATATTGTTTTAATAAAAATCCTAAATTCACATCATCTTCTGCAAGTAATATTCTAATTTGGTTATCCATTATATTATTATATATATATGTATGTATTATTAAAAAAACGAATGTTGCTTATAAATATTGGCTATTAATGTTTTTTACTTATTCGATATTGCTTTTATTTGACATATAATTAACTTAAATTCAAAGAAGTAAGCATTACGTAAAGTAGGCAAAAATTTTGTATATACAATTATTTTATAGCTTTTTTTTTTAGTTAAAACACAAAGATAAAAAAATGAAAATTATTATTTTCCATTTTTACAATTTTATTTTAGATTACTATTCTGATTAATTCATAAATTTTAGTTACGAGGAGATGTGGGCTACCAGTTTTAAGTTAGCCGCTTTTTAACCGCAAAGTTGCACAAAGCTTGACGCAAAGTTTCGCAAAGTTTTGCTAATCTTTACTTTAATTCTATGATTAAAACTACTTGAAAAACAAAACTGTCCAACTTCTGACAGGTAGCCCATGATGCGTAAATATCTGATAAGTAATTAAAAATGAATAATTTTGCTTACGCCTGATAAACAGTATAATATAAAAAACAAAAGTGTCGTTATTATCTATCGACCTACTTAGCCAATTTTTGAAAGTATGCAAACACTACCAAGCCACAACATTTTTTATAATATTTTAACAAAATTTAACATTCATTAAACCTTATTAACTATTTAATAAACTAAATTTGTACTTTAATAATAATAACAAAAATCATAATAAGAATTTTTTCAAAATAATAGTTTTTAGATTAATTGGGAATATAAAAGGACAGAGTGGCTACTGTCCTTTTGCTTTTTTAGATAACCTGTTATGTACCAGAAATTTTTGTTTTACTACCTACTCTAAAATTTATTATTTTATACACTCCTAAAAAACAATACCAACATTACTTTTGTAAAATTTAAAACACATGAAACATACTGAAAATATTGCCAATGAATTGTTTAATAATGTAAAACACAGCTTAAACAATTTGGACACTACCACTATTGAATCAGCTATAGATTATATAAAAAAAAATAATAAAATAGACTATAGTATTGAAATAACTGTTATTCTAATCAATGAAATGGCTGCAAGAACTGATACAATAGTAGCCTCATTAATATACAATGTGTTTGGTAAAGATATTGAATTAAATGAAATAGATACTTCATTTAATAGCGAAGTAAAAGATATAATTGCTGGTTTAAAAAAAATACCCAATTTAGATTTAAATAAATTTTCGAAACATCCAGAGAATTTCATAAAATTATTATTAACAATAACTACAGATGTAAGGGCTATTTTGATTATTTTAGCAAGACAGCTATATAAAATGAGAAGTCTAAAAAACAAAGATTCAGTTTGCCAAATTGAAACATCATCGGAAACCTTCTATCTTTTTGCTCCCATAGCTCACCGATTAGGACTATATAATATTAAAACCGAGCTTGAAGAAAGTTCAATGAAATATATGTATAATGATATATATAAATCAATTGCAAAAAAACTTACAGAAACCAAAGCTGCAAGAGACAAATATATATCAACATTTATTAACCCACTAAAAGGAAAACTAAAAAAAAATGGAATTGTTTGTACAATAAAAGGTCGTCCAAAATCAATATACTCTATTTGGCGAAAAATGAAAACTCAAAATGTAAATTTCGAGGAAGTTTATGATTTATTTGCTATTAGAATTATAATAAAAGGAAAATTTGAAAACGAAAAAAACAACTGCTGGAAAGTATATTCCATTGTAACTGATTTGTATCAACCCAACCCACATAGATTAAGAGACTGGATATCGTCACCAAAATTGAGTGGTTATGAGTCACTCCATACAACTGTAATTGATAAGGATGGAAAATGGGTTGAAGTTCAAATTAGAACCGAAAGAATGGATGAAATTGCAGAGAAAGGACATGCAGCTCATTGGAAATATAAAGAAAAAAATACTAATATTAGTAACAAAACAGATTGGTTGGCAAAAATGCGAGAAGCTCTCGAAAACCCAGATACTGAACCTAATATGCTTAATAGTAAAAATAAAGCAGCACTCTATTCAGATGAGGTTTTTATATTTACTCCAAACGGGGATTTAAAAAATTTAACTTATGGATATTCAGTTCTTGATTTTGCTTTTTCTATTCACTCAAATATTGGAGAACGATGTACAGGAGCTATTGTTAATGACAAAATTGTACCTATAAAGCATATATTAAAAAATGGCGATACTGTTAAAATATTAACTTCTAAAACACAATATCCTAAATATGAGTGGCTTGAAATTGCAAAAAGTTCCAAAGCCAAATCTAAAATTAGAAAAGCAGTAAAATCTAAATCATATAAAGACTCCGATTTGGGAAAAGAAATGATAAAACAAAAAACAAATCAACTCAAAAAAGAGTTTGCAGATGATACTATTGCTAATCTTACAAAACATTTCAATTTTAAACATCCAGTTGAACTATATCAAGCAGTTGGTTCTGGAAAATTAGATATTGGTAAAGTAAAAAAAGTAATTATACAATTAGATAGTAAAGAAAAAAACAAACCAGAAAAACATAATTATAATAGTATAGTTGAAAAAATTGAAGAGGTTAAAAAAAGAGACTTTCTTATTATTGATAAACATGTTGAATCAATAAACTATCAGTTTGCAAATTGTTGTAATCCTATTTTTGGTGACAAAATATTTGGATTTGTAACAGTTAGTAGAGGTACTAAAATTCATAAAAACACATGTCCAAATGCTAAAGATTTAAAAATCAGACATCCTTATAGAATAGTAGAAAGTGTATGGAATAAAGAAAGTGAATTTGCATTGTTTCCAGCAAATATTAAAATAGTTGGAAATGATAACATGGGAATGCTCAATAAGATTACAGAAATTATAACGAATGAACTAAAACTCAATTTAAAAGCTTTTAATCTAAAGTCAAATAATAATACAACTTTTGAAGGTATTATGGTTGTATATGTTAGTGGTACCAATCAATTAAGCAAAGTAATAAAAAGCTTAAAAAATATAAAAAATATAACTTCTGTTAAAAGAGTTAATGCTTGAATTTTCCAGCTACATGTATAGTATTGGACATTATTTTATTTTTTGACAGGATTAACAGGATTGATTTTTATCCTGTTACGAAATACATGATAAACAGGACTGTCCAACTTCTGACAGGTAGCCGAATTAAATAAAAACTTAAAATGCTTACCATTTTAATCAAAATCCTGTAGTACCAAAACCATAATTATTGCCAAATAATAATGCATTATTGTAATAATTATATGGATTTCGATTTGATTTTCTCAATTGTAAACCTATAGTAATATTGTCTGTTAATTTGTACTCCGCACTTACTGAATATGATATATTTTGAGAGTTAGCTCCATTTATTCCCAATTTTGAATATATATTATTTTTACCATATAAAATTTCACCTGTTATTTTCAATCTTTCCGAAAATTGATACTGTGCCTGTGCTCGTAAATATGATTGCATACCACTTGCATCGCTAAGCGAAACATTTTCTGATGCAGAATTAAATATATTTTTGTAATTTGAATTTATAAAAACAACACCTAATAAAATACTTAGTTTTGGTGATAACTTATAGCTCAAACTTGGCGAAATATATGAATTAAAAACTCCACTATTTCCAAATGATAAATAACTTGTTCCTATATCAAGCTTAACACCTACTTTTTTTTCTTCTATCGTATTATCAGGATTATAAAATTCGTTTGTGTTTTGTGAATAACTACTTGCTATAAAAAAAAACGATATTAAAGTTATATATAAATATTTCATATTTAGATGATTTAAGTAATTAATTATGATTTCTCGAAGCATTTAACTTGTTTACGCATAAGTATTTTTATGACTATTTAATATACAATTGATTAGACAAGTTAAAAATAATTTTGGTACAAAGTTAATAAAAAAATAATAATATTTGGCTCTTTGAGCTACTTGCTTTCATATATTATTTTTCCTTTTGTGGTTATTTCATGTGCAAATGAACTATTTATTTCAAGAAATTTTTATACTTTGGTAAAGTGTGAACAATTAAATCAATGGCAATTTTTCTTTTTACAGGTCGTATAGCACGACTTATTTTTTGATATATTTTACTTTTTTCTGCAAAATTTTGTGGTATAAAATCATCTTGTGTAACAACCAAGATATCTATATCGCTGTCTTCATCAGGCATACCATAGGAATATGAACCAAAAAGCAATATTAAATATGGATTATATTTGCTTAAAATTTCTTTTATTTCTTGTATGTAGTTTTCATTGTTTTTCATAATTGTAAAGTTGTATTTTTTAATTATTGCTAAATTGTTGCACAAGCACTGGCAAGAAAGCAAATGATATACACTTTAATTTTTTTCTTCCAATTTGGTATTATTAAACATTTTTATTGTATCATCGTATATCTGTTTTGCAAATTCATACATTTCGTTGGCTTCTTTAATGCTTGGTTTTCCTTCTGGCAACATTCCTATATCTCCTAGATACCTTGTTTCTGTATAAACTGTATCAGTCTTTTCTAACATATCTTCATCAACTGTATAATCAATAAACTCATTTATTTTATCATATAATCGTATAAGATGGTGTATTCTTAAAACTTTTAATTCGTTTTCTTCAAAAATCGCCTTAAAGGATTTTTCGACTGTTTGTTGAGCATGAAATGCAACACTATTAGTAAGAAATTCATCGTTAAGTAGTTTCTTACAGGTTTCTAAATCTATTTTGGCATAATTAAGCCAACTTTGGCTTATTGTTTTCATATAATTTTTTTCCAGTTGTTAATATTTCTTTTGCAAAACTACTGTTTAATTCCTTGAACTTGTTAAACATAGGACGTGAATATACTAATAAATCAATAGGAACTTTTTTTGCCGTTTCTCTTATTATTTTTTTTACTGTTAAACGAAATTCTAAACGTTCCGAAAATGTTTTGGGCATAAAATCATCTTGTGTTACTACTAAAATATCAATATCACTGTCTTCGTGGGGAGTGCCATAGGCATAAGAACCAAATAAAATTATTAAATAAGGATTTATTACACTTAATTTGTTTACTATTTCTTGTATGTAGTTTTCATTATTTTTCATAATTGTAAAATTGTTTTTTTTGTTTTTTTAATTATTGCTAAATTGTTCATAGTTCATTGTTAATTACTTATACTTTTAATAAACCCATTCTTGTGTTATTGCTTTCATATATTATTTTTCCTTTTGTGGTTATTTCGTGTGCAAACGAACCTGACAGTAAGAGAACAAGCAATTAGCGACAGGTGAAAACACCAGCCGTGCGCACAGTAAGCAGCCAACTTTGTGGGTAACCGTAATTTTCATGGCTGAAAACTAAAGATTATCAGACATTATTAAAATAATAATTTAGCAATTTTGTTTGTAGAATTCGATAAGATAGTTTAATGATTATTTTTTTCTTTTCCAAATAGTTCTTCGTTTTTTTCCTCTATATGTTTCAAATTCGTTATTATTTAAAAACTCAAGATAAAATTTCATTCTATTTTTTTCGTATAAAAACTTTTTGCTTTCCACTTTTTTATAAACTAATGTTTGCTTATATTTTATATAAATAAATTTAAAAGTATTACCATCATAATTACTTATTTTTATTTCTAAACTATCATTATTTATAAATATACCTTCAATACTCCTTTCTATTTTTTGTGAATATGAAACAGTTGCAAAAAAGAATATTACTGTTATAAAAATTAATTTTTTATTTATCATAATTATATTTTTTTATTAAATATTAAAATGGTCTTCTATACTTTAAATGGTACAATTATTCAATGATACAATATTTTGATAATTGATAACAGTTTGTTAATGTTAAAACTATAACCGTTTAGAGTATATTTGATGCCATTTGTTACATATTATTTGTATGCAACATTAAATAGCTTGAAAACCTCGTACACTAAAAAAACGTTGAATATATATAAATATTGGCTCATCAAATTTATTTGCGCACAAATTTATAATTGCTTTTTAGTCTATTGGAAATCTATACTATAAATCTTTTATGCGAAAGCAATGTAAAAAGACTCGAAGAGCCAAATATTGTTTATAAGTACTGTTACAAAAGTTTTTCGACATTTACTTATTCGTAATTTTCTGATTAAGTTGTTTTTATACTAATGCGTAAGCAACTATAAATAGGTCGAAGACCTTATATAATTAACTAAGTAGTTTTACAAAAGTTTTTCGGTACTTATATTTTATTAAATTGCACATTATTAAAGTATTAGTAAAATGCGTAAGCCACATTAAATAGGTCGAAGACCTTATTAATCCACAATTGAATTATGAGTTGAATTTCTATTCCACATAGGCCAGCCGGTATATGATTTGTTTTTTGTATCTATTGATATAATTTTCCCCTCCTGAGTTCCAGTATATATCCAACCATTATGTACAGCCGGTTGAGTATATATTCTATTATGAGTATTATACTGTTTTATTAGTCTACCATTAAATGGATTATATATTTTTATAATACCACTACGTGTTGCAATAATAAGTTTACCGTTTGCAATTATAGGTAATGATGCTTTAGGTGCAGTATAATCTTTAACGTTAGTAGATTGAGCAATTCGTTTCGACCAAATTAATGCCCCGTTTTTTTCATTCGTACAATATAATCGTCCACCAATAATATTATAGTTTTTGCCTTTGTAGTTTGTAATTCTGCTTCCATTAAAGTTCATAAGCTCAGAGCTTGATATATCATGAGCTTTTTTGAAAGGTAATAATCCTCTAAGTTTTGTTATTTTTTTAATTAAACTGAAATCTTTATTACTACATATTGCTACCACTTGTTTCAATGTATCTTTCTTTACACTAACATATAATAGATTATTTTTAATTGTAGGAGGACTAACAAAATTTTTGTTTAACGACCTTTTCATTTCTCCTGTATTAGCATCAAATTTATATAATGTACCTGCCATGCTTGTCAAATAAACATTATTGTCATAGTATACAGGCGATGCCAATACCTCTTTGTCAATCCATGCTTGCCATTTTATTTTACCATCTCTTAAATCGAATGCTGCAAGTACAAACTCATTGCCCGGATTTGTTTTTGCTATTCTTCGTGCAATTCCTCCGAGCGAATTTGGATAAACTGCAAATACAGTTCCGTTTGCAACAGTTGGGGTTGAATAAATATTAGGTCCCAACCATTTAGACCACAATAAATTTCCGGTATTTGCATCAAAAGCATATAATGTACACGATTGTGTATTTATAAGCACCACCCCATCAGAATATACAGCCGAAGATGGTCCTCCATCGGCAAGACTAACTCCCCATTTATTTTTGCCTGTTTTGGCATCAAAACAAAAAAATGTACGTGTATAATATCCGCCACCTACATACATATTTCCATTTCCAATTGCAGGAGTACCAACTGGCGATTGTGATGGGAAATTAATATTAAATCCTTTTTTTGTTTTTTGCAAAACATCATTTTTTAGCTTAGTGGGAGATGTTTTGCTTTTCATAAATTCAGTTAAAAATCCATTTTTATCACGCTTGGTTGTTTTATAAAAAGTCTCAATATTATCGCTACCCATATAAGAATACCTTATGCGAGTATTAAAAATACTGTTTTCGCTTGGGTAGCTCAACATATCAATATCTCTTTCGTATTTGAAACTTAGTATATAACTATCACCTTTGGGCAGAAGAAACATTGCTTGACCTTTGCTATTTGTTTTGGTATGAAAAACTAAATTTGAACCAACAACATTTAAAAAAACATCTTCGTTTTCGAGAAGTTTTTTATTATAATCTCTTACAAAAACTCTTAACGAAACCCTTGATGATGTAGCCATAAATGTTTCTTTAAGCTTTTGTGTTATAGTATCATTTTTTATAGTTTCTTTTATTCTTGTTGGTTCGAATACCATAATTTTTGTTAAAACAAAACCATCTGTGTCTTTTTTGTGTTTAAATTGTTTGAAATTATCAAGATTTTCGATACTTATTATATAATCGCCCGGAGGCATCAAAAACACAACTTGTCCATAGTTGTCTGTTTTGGATACAAAAACTTTGTTAAGCTTTTTTGAGAAAATTTTTATTGGTAGATATTTCAATCTTCGCTTTTTCATATCAATAAGCTGTAGCTTAAATATACTTTCGGTTGCATTAGATTGCTGACTTTTTGGTAGTCGCTGATAAATCGTATCAGGTGGATTTGATAATGAAAAAACTCCTTCGGGTGGGTCATAAACTATTGTTTTTCGAAGAAAATTAACTCCTTTTTCGGCAACTTCAATTTCTGTGTGATTTTTTTTATTTTTAAAACTGACTGAATAAGTCATTCCTCTATATAGAAAAAACTTAACTCTTGCCGAACCATTGGTTCTTTTTTTCATTTCTACACCTGTTTTAACATCTTTTAATATTACATCAGTAAAAGCCAATGGCATTTTCCAACTATCCTCAATACGAAGATATAATGGTATTTTCCCAGAATTTTGAGAATAAAGTAATATTGTTGAAAATAAAATTATGTGTATTAATATTATTTTTTTCATACCTACTATTGTTAGTTTAATCCCTGATTTTAAATAAATTTATGCATAAGTACTGTTACAAAAGTTTTTCGACATTTACTTATTCATAACTTACTGATTAAATTGTTTTTGTACTAATGCGTAAGCAACTATAAATAGGTCGAAGACCTTAAAATAATCTTTATGAATTATTATTATAAAAGCGAATATAAAAAAAAATAAAGAAATAAGTAAATAAATTCATTATTGTAGAATAAATAAGGTCTTTATGTTTTTTTAATATTGCTTACATATGATATATAATTAACTGAATTTATGACAATAAACTGTGTATAATATTAAAAAAAAAGTTCTTAAAGTTTATTTACACACAAATTTATTTTCACTTTTTTATTAGTTTCTATTCATAAAATTGGTTTTTCTGCTATGATAGTCAAGGTTTCTCTTTTTAATTAAATAGTGTCCATCTGGGCTTATAAAAATTAATAAATTACAACAATATTATTAGTTCTAATTTTATTCTTTTTTTTTGTATTGCTTTTGCCTTTTCAGGGCGTTTTTACTTGCTAATATATTCATACACAAGGCGTTGCCCCATGTTAATGCTTATGCCCATTCAGGGCAAAAAAACTCGAGAAATAGAAATTCAAGATACTAACTATTTTTTTGAACTAAAATAAATTAAATGCTAAACATCTTATTTTTAGCATTATTTAAGTTCGTAAAGTAGAACTAACAAGTTATTTAAAAACATATGCTCTTGCAAATAAAGTGAAAGCTTGACTTTGTGAATGTGTGCTAATTGACAGATAATCAGTGGTAATTAAATTTTTTAGGTGTAAGATAAGATAAAAATGCTTGAAGAGCCAAAAAATAATCTTTTTAATAGTTTTTGTAAAAACTAATTATATGTATACTTTTATCGGCTAATATTTTGATTTATTAATAAGAAAAATTTATATGTGGACACGCTTTGCACATATTATTCTAAAAAACAGAATAATATTTTTAATTTTCATCACAGCTATTACTATTTTTATGGCTTTTAAAGCCCAAAATGTATCTTTAGAATATCAATATGCTACATTACTACCCGAGTCAGACCCCTATTATATAGAACTTCAGAAGTTTAGAAAAATTTTTGGCGAAGATGCCAATATTATGGTATTAGGAATACAGGATGAAAATTTTTTTGAATTAGAAAAATTTAATGATTGGCTGGCTTTAACCGACTCACTTAATATGATTAAGGGTGTTCTTGGAGTTACCTCAATATCAAATGTATATAATTTAATAAAAGATGATAAAACAAAAAAATTCAAGTTTAACCCCATAGTTAGTAATAGAATTACAAGCCAAAGAGAACTTGATAGTATAAAAAAAATAGTAAAAGAACTCTCGTTTTACAACGGACTACTGTACAATGATACAAGTAATGTGTTTTTAATGTCTATAACCATTGACCAAGTTATGATGGGAACGATAAAAAGAGAGGAAATGATGGCTAAGATAGAACAAACTGCCAACAATTTTGGAAAAAAGCATAAGTTAAAGATGCGATATTCTGGTTTGCCTTTTACAAGAACAAAAATTGCTATTCTGATAAAAAGTGAATTGTTATTTTTTACAATAATGGCAATAATTGTAACAACAATTATATTGTATTTGTTTTTTAGGTCTTTTAAAATTGTGTTTTTTGCTGTTATGATAGTGATGATTAGTGTTATATGGTCATTAGGTTCATTAGAATTATTCGATTATAGAATTACCATTCTTACAGGAATGATTCCTCCTTTGCTAATCGTAATTGGTATACCAAATTGTGTATATCTACTAAATAAATACCATTTGGAGTACAGAACACACGGGAATATGATAAAAGCACTCCAAAGAGTTATTTCAAAAGTAGGTAAAGCAACATTCCTAACCAATATGACAACTGCTATGGGCTTTGCTACTTTTATAATTACAAACAATAGAATTTTGGTTGAATTTGGAATTATTGCTTCTTTGAATATTATGGGAGTATTTATATTATCTATATTACTTATACCAATATTTTTTAGTTTCTTATCGGCTCCAAACAAAAGACATATAAAACATTTAGATTATAAATATATAAATAAAATTATAAAAAAGTTACTATATGTTGTTTTACACCAAAAAAAGTTAATATATACTTTTATTGTGTTATTAATAATTTTTAGTTCTATAGGAGTCTCGTTTATGAAAAACGAAGGCTTTATTATTGATGATATACCGCATGATGACCCAATATATGTTGATTTAAAATTTTTGGAAAATACAATAGGTGGAGTATTGCCATTTGAAATCTCAATTGATACAAAAAAAGCAAAGGGAGTTTTAAGATATCAAACATTGAAAAAAATAAATCAATTTGAAAAAAGACTAAAAAAATTTACTGACTTGTCCAAACCTATTTCGGTTATAAATGCTCTGAAATTCTCAAGACAAGCATACTATAATGGTGCAAGTAAATATTATTCAATGCCAGATAAGCAAGAGTTAAGTTTTATCATGAAATACTTACCAAAACTTTCAGGTGAAAAAGGATTAAATCTATTAAATTCATTTATTGATAGTAATTATCAGGTAGCAAGAGTAAGCTATAGAATTAAAGATGTTGGAACTAAAAAAATTCAGGCAGTAACAGATAGTGTGACAAAAATAGCAAATGAAATTTTTTCTTCAAAAAGATATCATGTTGGAGTTACAGGTACAAGTATAATTTTCAATCAAGGTACTTCCTATTTATTAAAAAATTTGACCACTAGTTTAGTTCTTGCAATATTACTAATTTCAATTTTTATGGCATTTATGTTCAGGTCTTTTAGAATGGTGATTATATCATTAATACCTAATTTATTACCTTTGATATTTACAGCAGGTATTATGGGATATTTTGATATTGCCATAAAACCATCTACTGTACTTGTTTTTAGTATTGCATTTGGTATTTCGGTTGATAACGCAATACACCTGTTAGCCAAATACAGACAAGAACTTTCATCTACTGTTGATATTGAAACATCTGTTACTAATGCATTGAAAGAAACTGGTGTTAGTATTATTTATACTGCTATTATTTTATTTTTTGGATTTAGTATTTTCGATGCTTCAAGATTTGGCGGAACCCAATCTTTAGGCATTTTAGTTTCTATTACTCTGCTGATTGCAATGTTAGCAAATCTATTATTATTACCCTCTTTGTTGCTATCATTTAGAAAGAAAAATACTAAGAACATTACTAAGCTGAATAATTCATAAATTCTCTATTACAATGATTTATAACTGCGTTCTTTAATTTTATTACTCTTACTTCGGGCAATTCAGATAAATCATTGTACAATAATCCCACAGTTATCAAAGTGGGCTAACAATAGAACCGCCCTATCGGGCTTTTTTCACAACAAAGTCCGATAGGACGACCTTATTGCTAGCCCACAATTGCAATTGTGATAAAAATATAAGCAATTCACAAATTTAGAATTAGCCAATTTGCACGCAGGTAAGGTCTTCGACCTATTTATAGTTGCTTACGCATTAGTATAAAAACAACTTAATCAAAAAGAAATCTAAGGCTTACCGAGAGTGGGATAATAATTTTTAACAGAACTGTTATATCTATTATTAATTCTGTTGGAGTTTTAATTAGATTTATTCCTTTTTTTTTATTAATCATGACGTTAATATTAATAGTTTGATTAATACAAACTTATATATTTGTTTCTTTATAAACAAAAAGTGTCCTAAATTTTTTTTAGCCTTATATATATAATCAAATTGTTATATTTGTGCTGTTTAAATGTGAACAGTATCAAAATGACTCGAAGAATCAAATATTTAAAATATAGAGACAGAATTTTATGACGATAGAATTGAATATCTAAATTTTGATACAACTACGGATTTAGTAGCAATAAATATTGAAACCTATACTGCAAACAGGTCGTACTATATTGCTAAAAGGTTTAGACAAAAAGGTATAAAAGTTATATTAGGTGGTTTTCATACAAGCTTGGTACCTGACGAAGCTATTGAACATGCTGATGCCATTTGTCATTGGAAATGTTGAAAATATATGGGAACAAATTATAAATGATTTTAAAGAAAATAGATTTCAAAAAAAATATTTTGGTAAAACAGCATTCTCTAAAGCTTTGCCAGATAGATAGATATATAAGAATAATAAATACTTACCCTAAAACGTGGAATTGCATTGATTTTTAGAAAACCCAGACTTTTTGCATATTTTAATTTTTGGTTACAAAATTTTGCTCTAAAACAAGAAATTAAACAAAAATATGGTTTACCAATGGGCGATGGTCTGAATGAAAAAGTTAAGTAAAAATTTTTGAGTAAAAATTTTTGAGTAAAAATTTTTGAGTTGTGTAATGAAATATTAAATAAAGAATCGTTAAAAAATAACTTTCCGATTTGTTTTTTGTAAAACACTCTATATTAGGTGTAAAACAATTCGTATTTTATAATTCGTCACTTCCTAAATAGTCCGATAGGACGAAACTATTGTAAGCCCACAAAGATATTTGTGGGAAACGAAACAAAAAAATAATAATTATGAAAAGAAGATTTAATGATACTGGTTTATGCGTTCGCAATATGCACTATATGGTGGACACAAATAAAAAAACACAAAAAATTTTTGATGAATTAATTGAATATGGAGAATATTTTTCTATATTAGGTGGCAGACAGTTTGGCAAAACAACAACAATTGAACTCCTTGCTCAAATTATGGAAAAACGAGATGATTATTTATTAATAGAAACAAGTTTTGAAGGAATAGGAGACAATATTTATCAAAATGAAACTACTTTTAGTAAAGGTTTTTTAATGAATTTATACTATAAAACAAAGAGAATACACAAAGATATTGCTGAGGAATTTAAAAATGAATCTAATAAAATGTTAGATTTTGAAACTCTCTCAGATTTTATTACCAATTTTAACGATACACAACAAGCAAAAGTTGTTCTTATAATTGACGAAGTAGATAAATCATTGAACAGCCAAATATTTTTACATTTTCTTGGAATGTTGCGTGAGAAATACCTTTTAAGAAACAAAGGTAGGGATTCTTCATTCCACTCAGTAATACTTGCAGGAGTTCACGATATAAAAACAATAAAACTAAAACTACGTCCAAATGAAGAGCAAAAACTAAACAGCCCTTGGAATATTGCAGCCGACCTTAATGTTGATTTAAGTTTTAAGGCTAATCAAATCGAAACGCTTCTTGAAGATTTTTTAACAGAACACCCAAATATTAATATTCCTATAAAAGAAATTTCTGAAAAATTATATTACTACACAGGCGGCTATCCTTATCTGGTAAGCAAAATGTGTAAAATTATTTATGAACAAATTATAAGAAACCGAGATGATAAAAATTGGTATTTAAAAGATGTGGAAACGGCTTTTAGAAAAATTACATACGGAGGGTATTCTACCACTTTATTTGAAAGCAATGCCAAGAATTTACAAAACGATGATAAATTATATAAATTTATCAGTGAAATATTGTTTGGTGAAAAGCAAAAGAATTACATAATAAATGATAAACAAGTTTATCTGGCAAAAACCTATGGATTGATAAAAAATGAAAACGGAAAATGTATGATTCACAATCCTATTTTTAGTAAGCGATTTTATGATTTAATACTTTCAATAATGGATAATGCTGATATGTTTAAACCAACATATTCAGATTTTAAATACTACAAAGGAGAGGATATTGATTTAGAATATATTTTACAAAGTTTTCAAGTTTTTTTTAAAGAAAACTATTCACATACTGATAAAAGTTTTATTGAACGTGAGGGCAGATTAATCTTTTTGGGTTATTTGCAGCCAATTATCAATGGCAGTGGATATGTTTTTAAAGAACCAATGGTTGGTAATGAGCGTCGTATGGATTTAGTTATTATTTACAATAAAAAAAGATATGTAATAGAACTAAAGATTTGGCGAGGCGAAAGCTATCACCAAAATGGATTAGAACAATTAAACAATTACCTTGATATTTATTCATTAAAAAAAGGATATATGCTTATCTTTAATTTTAATAAAAACAAAGTATTTAAAAACGAAATTATTAAATATAAAGATAAAGAGTTGTATGCGGTTTGGGCATAAAAAAATACTTTCAATGGTTCAATTATTCAATGAT
>JAOZVK010000236.1 GCA_029938185.1 Bacteroidales bacterium
AATAAAAAAACATTTTAGGAACTAATAAAAAACTTAAATAAGCTATTTTTGCTCGAATTTTTATAAGACCAGCTCTATACTAAAGTAGGTAAAAACTTTTGTATGGGTACTTATATTAATTATTTATATTAAAATGGTAAGTTCTCAATAGTTACTTTTTGATGCTTTTTTTATGGTTTATTTATATTTGGATAATGGACTTCTCAATAGTTACTTTTCACTTATATTCAAATAATTACCTAAATATAAAAACACTTTTTGTAAAATCCATATATTTAGCCTGAATAATTCACAAATTTTCTATTCCGATGCGTAACTGTCTGTATATTTGAACGTCCTCAATTTATAAATAATTGAAATAGTTCACTATTACAATTATTTAGAAATCTGCGGTTGTTCAAATCTATCAGACATTTACACATCTCATAACCAAAATTTATGAATTAATCAGGTTAGGTGTAAACCAATTCGTAATTCGTAATTTCCTAACTATTGAGAACTTACTTCTAATACGCCTAATCATTTCGTTTCCACTATTTTTTTTAAGGAATCTACCATACCAGGTATCAATTTTGTTTTGTATATTTTCTCTCTTACCTTTGGTATTTTTGACAGCGTAAACATTAGAGCATTGTAAATTCTGTATTTTATTTTTCGGTGCGGAAATTTCATTATTCCAAGTTTTTTGTATGCTTTATAATCTGCTATAAAAGGAAAACGGAGAGGACCATAAATATCGTCTCTAAAAATTTTCATACCACCAACACCAAGAAAATCATGCTCTCTAACTATTTTTTGTTTAGAAAATGAAATTACTTTTTGCGAACTTACAGCAATTAGTTTGTCAATATTTTCTGAGTTTTCGGATTCATCGGTTACAAAATCCATCAAATTAGATTTTTGTATTTGTGCTAGTGCTAAAAAAATTTCACTTATATTTGGAATTTGCGAAAGCGGACCACTTATTACATAAAGTACTTGTTTAGTAATCATTGTGGGTGTGTGGGTGTTAAAAAAAGTTCTGTCGAAAAACATTTTCCAATGTGCCGAAAGAAAGCGGTCTGTAATTGTACCTACAAAAACTAAAATATCTGCGGTCATTATTTTTGTTCTATAAAATTCGGTAAATTTGTCTCTCCCATTATATTGACAGGTATAATCATAGCCACATTGAATACAGCCCAAGCAAGCTCCTTTTATGTCTAATTCATGAAGGTTTATTACTTCAATATCTTCTACAAAGTTAGACTTAAATTGTGTAAGCATTTTACTTGAATTGCTATTTTTATTTATATAGTCTGTTACAATCAATATTTTTTCTCCTTTACAGCTAATTTTTTGCTCTACTGTTTTGGCTTTGTATATAAAATCTGATTTTTTTACTGGATAATATTGGCGACTAACATGAGCTTGGTTTTCTATGGTATCAAAAAAATTAGATGCAAATTTGATAATCTTTTCCCTACCTTCTTCTTGTAGCAGGCTATACATGTGAGACGACATATAGTCAATATATTTCATTTCTAAATCTTCGCAAATTGCTCGCATATAATTGTTTGCAGTATGGTCGTAGAAATGAATAGATGTAGTAATAACTGCCGTATATTTATTTTTGAAGACAGAATTAACTTTGTGTTCCCAAATCAGTTCTATAAAACGTTTGTATTGCGAAGGCACTAAACAAACATACAAAGGAACTGCCCAAATAATGGCATCTGCATTTTCTACTTTTTTAATAATCTCTTGGAAAACCGATTCGTCTTTTTCGATTCGTTTAATACGTTGAGAAATATTTTCTACTTCGTAGTTGTGTGTATGAAATTTTTTTTGTATATAATTCACATACTGTAAAGTAATACTTTTTTTGCCTTTTGGACTTCCATTTAATACTAATATTTTCATAATTATTTTATTGTGTAAATTGATGATAACGAGAGTGTAACTCTATCCTTCTGCATAGAGTTACATTTTTATAAATAATTGTAATCAATTTGTAAACGATGTTACTAACTATGTCTACCCACATAAGATTGAACAGTGTCGTTTATCAGGAGTTTCGTAACAAGATAAAAATCAATCCTGTTAATCCTGTAAATCCTGACAAAAAATAAAATAATGTCCAATACTAAACGTGTAGCCTTAACTATCAATATTTCAAATTTATTTTTTCTTTTTAATTAACTGACAATCAACTACAATAAATACTTAAGCGTAAGCAAGGTAAAAAGCTCGAAGAGCCAATTTTTTTACTCTTCGATAATACTATTTTTTGTATCTTCTTTCATACCTTTTGTTAAAAACAAGCGACCACCGATAGTAATATTTATAAAAAACCCACTAAAGTTATCCGAAATACCTGCATTAGTACCTGGACCGTTTACTTCCCATTCTGCATCTTCTTTTAATGAATAATCATATCCTAATACGACACCTATTGAGTTGTGCAAATATACAATTGCTTCAAAATTTAATCCAATTCTTAATGCATTATCGTGATGTTTGAGCATATAAGAATTCTTATCATTGTTCAAAATGCTACCAGTAAAACTGTTATCATAAACAGATATTTTGTTTGTTGTCATTGCCATACCTACAAGCGGTGCAAGTGTAAGTTTATATGTATCAATAACTTTATACGAAATATAAAATGTATTTGTAAAAGCGTTATATTCTGTTAGAGTTCCATTTTCGTCTAATTTTGCCTGTGAATAATAAAAATCAGAACTCCAAAGTATTCTTTTATAACTCCAATACGCACCCGCACCAAGATTAAATGCTGTTTTTGGTAAAGAAATATGTTTTTCAAGATTTTCAAAATTCAAGGTTTTTATCCCTATATTTGCAAACATTGACATTTGGAATACTTTTGCTCTTCTGTCTGTTTGCGAACTTGCTGTGAAGCCAATAAATAATATGGCTATAACTGCTATGATAATGTGTTTTTTATTCATGATTATTATTTTAAATTATAAATTATTAAAATTTCCCAAATTTAAGCACCAGTCCTATATGAAATCCACTTAGTTCTTCATCAGTAAGATTTTTTAAGGAACTACCCATCACGTGTCTATAACCAATATTTAATGTAGGCATAAAGAATTTTGTGAAATTAAACTCAATATTAATACCTGATTCTAACAAAAATATTCCTGATTTTTCAATTGTTTCGTCAATATCATCATCATTATTATTTTCAAGGCTTTTATCTGAAATAAAAACTCCTCCTGCCATGATATTCAAAGGTATAGAAAAATGAACTGCATTTTTCATTCCTATTGTATATTCAAAAAATACTCCTCCTGCTCCCATTCCTATATGCAAATCTACATCTGATTTTCCTGCTAAATTATCTCCTTTAAAGACATAATCTGAAACATGACCATAACCAATTCCGCCAAATGTAAATTTTTGGTTTATTGTAAATCCTCCTTTTCCACCTATTGCAACTCCCCCAATTCCATTTATTTGCGATGCTCTTAAAATCGGACTTCCATAACCGCCAAAGCTCACAGTCGTATCTTTTGAACTAAACAAGGTATTTATTTCTTGCGAATATCCGAGAAACGATATTGCTATTGTTACTATTAATACTGATAATTTTTTCATATTTTTTTTATATTAAATTAATATTAAAGATTTTAGGCTACCAGGTTTAAGTTAGCCGCTTTTTAACCGCAAAGTTTCTCTTTAACTTTATGGTTGAAACCATTTGAAAAACAAGAGTGTCCAACCTTACGCGAGTATCCAAAAATCCGTATTACTCCGTGTAATCCGTGTGCTCCGCGTTCCTATTTTTTGTCCAACTATGTGTGGGTAGCCGTTTTCTTTAACTTTATGATTAAAACTTCTTGAAAAACAAGAATATTCAAGCTTACGTTGGTAGCCAGATTTTACATTATAACAAATAAAAGGCTTTTATTCTATATTAATGCTAATAGTCATTTTTTTAGCTGAATTTAGTTTAAAAGAAACGTCTTTAAAATCTGGTGGACCAAATGAACCATAAATATTTCGAGAAAAACCATAGCTTTCTTTTGGTGCTCCAAATAAATTTTTATTCATTTTTTTGTCTTCATTTTCATCGTGCCAAACTGCAACAGCATAAGTTCCAGCTGGGATATTTGTAAAAGTGTGACTTACTCCAGATTTATCAGCTTTCGTGGCAACACCTTTAAAGTTTTTATCATATTCAGGAAAACTCGTTTCACTATTATAGAGTCCGATTTGAATGACACCTTTGCTGTTTTCGATACCCGAAATGTTAACTACTATTGTTCCTGTTTGTGTTTGTGCAAAAATTGGTGTAGTAAACACCAAGAACATAATTATAGAAAATAAATTTTTCATTTTTATTAAATTTTAAATTGGTTAAACAATATTGCAAATATAATAACAACTAAATCTTAATTGCAAATTTAAGACATAGATAGGCTGATAATTATTTAGAATGTAATGATTTGGGCTAAATGGGGTTTATTTGGGATGAACAGGAGGGGGCGTTTTTTTTATATATATTAAATTTTAATGTTATCTAAAATAGGTTTTGAAAATTATTTTTGCGTAAGCAACGTAAAGGCTGACTACCCACATAAAGTTAGATAGTTTATTGCATTTGGCAGGTGTTTTCACCTACCTCTGACCAGTTGTTCTTTTACAATCAGATGAAAACACCTAAAAGTCGCAACTTGTTGATAAGTAGTCGAGTCCAATATTACGCAAGTAGCCCTAAATTTTTTTATTGCTTTTGCCAGCTACCAGTTTTATGTTAACCGCTTTTTAAGCGCAAAGTTACACAATGTTTGACGCAAAGTTTCGCAAAGTTTTGCTAATCTTTACTTTAATTCTATGATTAAAACTAAGGTCTTCGACCTATTTATAGTTGCTTACGCATTAATACAAAGACTATTTAATCAGGAAGTTATGAATAAGCAAATGTGGAAAAACTTTTGTAACAGTACTTACTTGAAAAACAAGACTGCCAACTTCTGACTGGTAGCCCTTTTGCCCTTTCAAAAAAAACTTGAGAAATAAAAATTCAAAATACTAACTATTTTTTTTAACTAAAATAAATGCTAAACATCTTATTTTCAGTATTTTTTAAGTTCGTAAAGTAGGATTATAAAAATATTATATATATAACCGAATATTAAGGTGAAAACCAATTCGTAATTCGTAGTTATTAATTCGTAATTATTAATTGATAATTGCCATTTTTTTGTTTATATTAAAATTAATATATACATTTGCAGTCTTACATAACATAAAATATGGATTCTAAATATTTACATATTACATTACTACTCATTGTCTTTATAGTCTTTACGACTTAGGGAACGGTAGGATTGTATTAATTTATTTTCTGTATATTAAAAAAACACCGTTTCATTAGAAGCGGTGTTTTTTTTTAAAACTATTTTGACTATAAAAATTTTGGTTCATTAAGTTTATTTACACACAAATTTATTTTATGAAAAATCAAACAAAAAGCATCACAGGTGCACAAGCAATATTTGTAGCCCTAAAAAAAGAAAGTGTTGATACAATTTTTGGTTATCCAGGAGGTGCAAATTTGCCAATTTATGACGAATTGTATCACAAAGGCGAAGACATAAAACATATTCTTGTTAGACACGAACAAGGAGCAGTACATGCAGCTCAAGGATATGCAAGAGTATCGAAAAAAGTTGGAGTATGTATGGTAACATCTGGACCAGGAGCTACAAATCTATTAACTGGAATTGCAGATGCAATGATTGATAGTACTCCTTTGGTATGTATAACAGGACAAGTTCCATCAAAATTTCTTGGATATGATGCCTTTCAGGAAACTGATGTTGTAGGAATTTCTATGCCTGTTACAAAGTGGAATTACCAAATAACATTGGCAAGCGAAATTTCAAAAATTTTTGCAAAAGCATTTTATATCGCTAATTCAGGGAGACCTGGTCCTGTATTAATTGATATTACAATTGATGCTCAACGTCAGATATTAGATAATTTTAGTTATAAGAAATGTGATAGAATAAGAAGTTATCATCCTTATCCCAAACCCGAAAAAGAATCTATTAATGAGGCAGTTCATCTGATTGATAATTCAAGAAAACCTTTAATAATTGTTGGGCAAGGTGCATTGCTATCAGGAGCGCAAGATGAAATAAAAATATTAGCTGAAAAAGCAGGAGTTCCTGTTGCGGCAACTCTTTTGGGCTTGTCTGCTTTTCCTTCAAACCACGAATTATTTATAGGCATGGTAGGCTTACACGGAAACTATGCACCTAACTTAATGACAAATGAGTGTGATGTATTGATTGCAATAGGTATGCGGTTTGATGATAGAGTTACAGGTAATTTAGAAACATATGCCAAACAAGCCAAAGTAATTCATATTGAAATAGACCGCGCCGAAATTGGCAAAAATGTAGCACCTGCTATTCCTATAAATTCTGATGCAAAGGTTGCATTAAGGCTTTTGGCAAAAAAAGTGCAGGCAAATATACATAATCCTTGGTTTAAAAAAGCCCAAAAATATATTGATATTGAAAAACAAAGTGTTATAAAAAATGACCTTTTGCCAAAAGGAAATTCTCTATCAATGGGTGAAATTATCAACAATATTTCATTAAAAACAAATGGTAATGCAATAATGGTGTCAGATGTAGGACAACATCAAATGATAACAGCCAGATACTATAAATATAAAAGTACAAATAGTCAGGTTACATCGGGAGGTCTTGGTACAATGGGATTTGCACTACCTGCTGCTATTGGTGCAAAACTAGGAAATAACAACAAACAAGTTGTTGCTATTATAGGTGATGGTGGATTTCAAATGACTATGCAAGAGCTGGGAACGATTGTTCAACACAATATAGATATTAAAATAGTGGTATTGAATAATTCTTATTTAGGAATGATAAGACAATTGCATGATATTTATTATGGTGGTCGCGATTATTTTAATGAACATCAAGGTCCTGATTTTGTTAAAATAGCTGAATCATACAACATAAAATCAAAAAGAATCTCGCAAAGAAACGAAATTGAAAATGCCATTGATGAGATGCTTAATTTTAATGGAACTTATTTGCTGGAGGTTCGTGTTGAGAAAAAAGAAACGGTTTTTCCAATAATACCTTCAGGAGGCTCGGTTTCGGATATACTTCTTACATTAGAAAAAAAATAATGAATCTTAAAGTTTACTATTTATACTTTCAATGGTTCAATTATTCAATGATACAATGGTACAAAATATTGAATAATAACAAATAAAGATTTAATAAAAGTAAAATTATTAACCTAATTTTGTATAATTTGTGTCTATCCATAAAGTCAATAAAATCGCAAAGCGATGACCTATTGGTAACCCACGATGGTAATCGTGGGCTGATAACAAGCCAATTACAGAAATGCCTTTAGGCATGACCTATAAAATTGCTGACTTTATGGACGCACACTAATTAACATATAAGTAATTAACAATGAACAATGGATAATTAACAATTTTGCTTACGCTTGATAAACAGCATAATAATAAAAACAAAAGTGTTGTTTTTATATATCGACCTACTTAGTCAAGTATTGTAAATTTTTTTATGATTAACTATTAAACATTCATAATTTAAAAATTCATAAATTCCCCATTTGGGGTATAAATCATTTTGAAATGAAAAGAAAATACACATTATTAATATATACCGAAAATCATATAGGATTATTAAACAGAATATCAATTATATTTAATAGAAGAAAAGTTAATATAGAAAGCTTAACAACTTCACCATCAAAAAGCAAAGGTATACATACATTTGTTATAGTTGTAAATACTTCAATCGACAAAATAGATAAAATTCATAAACAAATTGAAAAACAAGTTGAAGTTTTAAAAGCTTTTGTTTATGATGATACTATGATTTTGGCTCAAGAGGTAGCTTTATATAAGGTATCAACAAAAACAATAGCTAAAAATAATAAGATTGAAGAATTGGTTAGAAATAGTAATAGTAGAATATTAAATATTGAGCCAGAGTATATTGTTATTGAAAAAACAGGAAATAGCGATGAAACTCAGGCATTACTGGAGCAATTAGAACCATACTATGTACACGAATTTATTCGCTCGGGTAGGGTAATAGTTACAAAACCAATGAAAAAATTAAGTACTCATTTGCTTGACTTAGAAAAAAAAGATGCTCATAAAAAAGAGTTTATTGATTTTTAAAGTCTTCGACTTTTTTAATGATGTTTTTTATACAAAAAAATATTATAAAATACATTGATAGACAAGTTATAGTGTATCAAGACATAAATTTATGAAGTCTTTTAAATTATCAAAGAGACAAGCATTGGGATAAGAGGCGTATAAAAATGTCTAAGTACTGTTACAAAAATTTTTCGACATTTACTTATTCGTAACTTCCTGATTAAATTACCTTTGTACTAATGCGTAAGCAACTATAAATAGGTCGAAGACTGGGGTGTTAATAAT
>JAOZVK010000237.1 GCA_029938185.1 Bacteroidales bacterium
ACTCTTCGTATTCCAAATTATGAAAGTTTTGTAATTTTTTGCTTAATTTTTCAATGCTCTTTTCTTCTTGTAGGGTTTTTAAAAAGTTGTTTTTCTCGTTTTGTAATTCTTTGTTTATTGAAAGCATTTTGTCTGCTTTTTTAATGAATGGTTGTTGGGATTCTTTTGAAATTGCTTTTAATGGCAAATTTCTAACGTCATTAATCAATATTTTTGGAAATAATCCTTTCTTTGCTTTTGGCGAAGTTGTATTGTGATACCAACCAATAAAATATGAATTTAAAATAGTAAGTGCATATTTTAAATTCAGGATTGATTTCTCATCAATGATATTTATTAAGGATGGATTGTTATAAAAAATCTTTTCTAAATAGTTACAATTCAGCGTCTTGCCTGTTATTTCTCGAATTAAAATCCTGTTATTTTCAAAAAATTTTGGAAGAACATAAGAAGCAAGGTGTTTTCCATATTTGATATATGACTTAGTTTCAGAGTTATAATATCTAAATAAATTTTTCCCTAATATTTCTTGCTTATAGTCATTGTCATGTTTGTTTGACGAATGCCAAAGTCTTTTATCTACAATTTCATTTCCGTGTTCACCATAAATTTTAATTAAATCACTACGGCGATATGGTATATAGCCTTGTGAAACTTCAAAAAAATCAACTACTTTTTTATTTTTAATAACTCTGCTTACAATTTGAAATTCTTCTTTTGTGTATGACAATATGCTTAACCAATTATCAATATTTTGTTTTAAAAAATATTTATCTTTCCTATTAACTTCAATTATTGATTTATTATTTTCACTTTCGATTTCAATTTTTTTGAAAATAGTATCAAGATTCTCACTTATATCATTCTTTAAAGTGAAAATACAAGTTCTGACAGAAGCATCAATAAATGTATTATCATTAGATAAATCTACAACTTCTTGCAATGTAAAATTATCAATTATTTTTTTACGGTAATCTTTTCCATACAAAATTGATAAAAAAGTATTAGGAAATATATATGACAAAACACCATCCTTTTTTAATAAATAATCGGTTGCGAGTGAAATAAAATAAATATAAATTTCATAATCAGGAACCAATTTATCAAAATTTGTTAAATATTTTTTTGTTTTATTACTTAATTTTACACCATACGGCGGATTACCAATTATCACATCAAAACCACCATTATTTAAAATTTGCTTAAATTCAATATTCCAGTCAAAAGCGTTATCTCCAACAATTTCGTTATCGTTTATTAATGAATTTCCGCATTTTATATTGTTATTCAAATCTGAGAGTGCTCGCCCTTTTTGTGCAGTGCGTAGCCAAAGCGAAAGTTTTGCGATTTCAACACTTTCTTCATTTATATCAACGCCGTAAAGATTATTTTCAAGAATTGATTTGTCGGTGTCGAACAGCCCTATTGCATCTCCTGTTAAGTCTGCAATTAAATCATCAATTAGTTTATGTTCTGCAATTAAAAAGATTAACGATTGATTTAAAAATGCTCCGCTACCGCAGGCAGGGTCAAGTATTTTTAAGCTTTTTAACCATTCTTTGTAATTGCTTAGTGTGTTAAAAAGTTCTTTCCCTTTTTTGCTTAATCCTTTTTTTGTTTTGTATGTTGTGTCAAATTCTATTTCGTAAATATTCATTTTTTTGCGTTTTTCGGTGCAAAGTGTGCCGATTGTATTTTCTACTATGTATTGAGTAATGTATTTTGGTGTGTAAAAAACTCCGTCTTTTTTTCGTTTGCTTGTTTTTGTTTCAGAAATGCTGTCAGTTTCAGACAGGTTTTGTTCCATTTCTTCAATTTCGTTTAACGAATGCTCGAAAATATGTCCCAAAATATTAACGTCCACGTCTGTGTTAAAATCATAAGCCGATAATTTTAGGCTGTCTGCTTTAAAACTTTATCATCAATTTTTAGGCTGTCCAAAAGTTCATCGGGTGAAAATAATCCGCCGTTGTATGCAGGAATATCATCAGCGGGAATTTGTCCTTTTCTGCCGATATTCATGTAGCCGAAATATTGTAAATAAATTTCGTAAAGCGGTTTGTAAGCATCAAGTTTTTTTAGTTGGTCGTATCGTTCAATTATCCGTGAAATTGAGTTTGCAGGTAAAAGTCCACAATCTTCGGCAAAAAATATGAAAAGTAAACGGTCTAATAATTTTTGTGATTTTTTGAAAAGTGTTAATTTATCAATTTCAGAGTTTCGTTTTACAATATTTTCAAATATTTTGGCTTTGAAACCTGAATAATCTTTATAAAGTTGTTCAGAAATATTTTTTTCGTGAAACCGTGTTTCGTCTTTTAGTTTTTGTGGTAAATCATTGAAAATAGCATCTTTGCGTAAAATTAAATATAGTAATTCAAAATCTGTTTTTTGCAGATTAAACAAGTCAAACTCTTCATATTCGTTTGAATAATCAACGTAAAATCGCAATTTTTGAAAATTTGAAGTTATCACATATTTACAACCGGGCTGATTGTTTTTGTAATTGAATGCTTGTTGTGTAATACTTGTTAGGTCTTTTGTTTTTGTTGATTTTAATTCAATTACTGCAACTGCTTTTTCTTCTTTTATTATTGCTCCGTCAGCTTTTTTACCGTCTGTTTGGTTTTTAAATTCTCTTACGAGGTTAAAATCTTTATCAGGTTTTAGTGTGTATCCGAGAACTTCCACAAATAAATCTCTCAAAAATCCGTCTTGATATTCTTCTTCTTTTAGTTTTATTATTGTTTCAATTTTTTCAGGATTGAAAATTTCTTTAAATTTATCGTAGGCGGTATTTAACCAAACTGTGTTTAGTCCACGTAAATGTTTTTTTATTACTGATTTTTGAAATATCGGCATTTTTATTTTTTTTGTAAAGATAAAAAATTTTAATTTTTATCTCAAAAGCGTTTTCATTTTCTGTTGTTTATGGCTATGTCGAGTTGCACACAACGGATATGTGCTTGTGGCGTTTTGTTTTTGGTGTTTTTTTCGAGGTGCGAAGCACCCGAAAAAACACCAAAAACAAAATGACAGCAAGCACAATGATAGCAACTTATTTTGTCTTCAAATCAAATAGTTCTCCACTTGAAACAGAAGAGCTATTTTCAATATTTCTCTCGACTATTTCTACAAGTCTAATAAATTCATTTTTTTTCAATTCACTATTAGTGAAATCATTATCAAAGTCAATCAGTTGAAATGCTAATTGAAATAAAATAAAAAATGGATTTTTTGAGTTGAAATTTGTTCTTATGCTGTGTGATAGACTTTCAAAATGGTTATGATTTGCAGGATGAACGATAAAATCTGTCAATATCTTTTTTATCTCGTCTTTATTTGGTTTTTCCTTGATTATATTTTTGTCTTTTTGGTTTATGTTATTCAAATTCAATATTTTATCCAAACAATCTAATTCAGACAAATATTCACTGTCATACTCAACAATATGAGGAATTCCAGTAGAATATTTTAATATTTCGTCATCATAAATATCATCATCAATAAGTTCCCAAATTCTTTTAATAAACAAATCTTTATCGGAAATAATTCGTTTTTTATTTGTAAAAGTTTATTATTTATTTCAGTAGGAATTTTTTCATATTTCAAGCTATTTAGCGTTGAAGAAGTTATTTTAAAAATACCTCTTTCAAATCTAAAAGTTAGATTAAAATTCAAATTCGGTTCAATTTGCCAGCCAAAGGAGAAATTCTTAATCTTGATTTCATTTAGATTTGGATTATATTTATGATTTGCAGGAAAATAAGATGTAATGTAGTTCTTGTATTGTTGCGACCAGTCCTTCAAATCTTTTGATTTGTGGGAAATGTGCAAAGGGAACATTTTTTTTTCAATTAATTTCCACCAATATAATAATCTGATTTGGTCTATATTATTCATTTTCATCAAGGTAGTTTATAATGGTTTCCAGTTTTTGTTTTATCTTATTTTTTTGTTCTTCCGTGTAATCAAGAAAATCTAAATTATCTAAATCTTGTTCAATATCT
Organism: Bacteroidales bacterium; assembly: GCA_029938185.1. Taxonomy (GTDB): domain Bacteria; phylum Bacteroidota; class Bacteroidia; order Bacteroidales; family JAOZVK01; genus JAOZVK01. The sequence goes on from JAOZVK010000237.1 coordinate 4,011, forward strand.
TTTCTCTTTATATATCTGAGTATATTGTCTTTTAAATCTAATATTTTAACAAATTGCCTGAGCTGTGTCCACTTATTGAGATAATTTATTAATTTTTCTTTTCTAATCCACCAAAGCATATCTTTTTCAATAAGTTTGTCGCGTGTTTTATCTAAAAGAGTAATTTCTTCATTATCCAATTCAAAATTAAAGAAGACTGAATTTATTTCATCTTTGGTTAAGTCTGCATCAATAAAAAGTTCGGAAAAATTATTTTTAATAAGATTTGTTTCCTTAAAATCAATTTCTCTATAACTTCCTGCTCGTCCTATTAAATAATCATTTGTAATTTTTGCAATTTTAATGTCATCATAAGAAATAATAACTATTTCTTTGGCTGTTTTGTTGAAAAATAAAATAGCAAGATATTGCAAGGCTTCTGTTAATTTGAACTGAAAATCAGCTTTTTCAATACTAAATTCATCTTTTTGTTCAATGTCGTAATAATTATCATATTTTCTAAATTCTTCTATAAAAAGAGGATTTATGATTGCCGGAATTTTCCCGGTTTCACTTTCTCTTTGTAATAAAATAATATTTCTGTAAACAGAATTTCCGTTTTTTTCTTCATTAATGAGTGTTCCCTCGTTAATAGAATTTTCTTTATTTACCGTTTTTAGTAGTTGCCAATGGATATTTTCAAAAATAAACATTGATTTCCGTGTTTGATTAACGGCAAACTCCAATGCTTTTTTATCACTTTTTTCTAAATCAAATTTCGCAAATTCGTATTCAACAAATAGGCGTATTGCTTGTCGTGGGTTACCACCGCTAAAATCAATTATTTTTGGAATAATATCTTTATATTCACCAATTCGTTTTTCTAATATTTTATAAATATTTTCGTGTTCTGTATTGGTTAATATAATTTTAGAAATTCTGTTATTCCATGTGTAGTTTTGTAGTGTGTGAACAATATTTACTTCAAAAATTGTTTTATATTTTGAAATAAAATTTAAAAAAACATTTAGCAATTTAAAATCGGCACTTAACGGATTGTATTTATCAACACCTTCGGCAAAAATAAACAGTTTTCTATTTTCTTTTTTTTCTATTTGTTTACAAATATCTAAAATAACGTTTTCTATAATGTCTTGATTTTCAGAAAACCAATAAAATAATTCTTTTTGCTCTTTTAAATGCTTAATATTTACTGATTTTGAAACTAACAAATCAATAAAATTATCAATAGTTGTAAACTGATTTTGAAAAGCAACAGAAAAACCATATTTGTTTATGTCTATATCTATGTTAATTGCATATTTTATTAACTTACCAAGAAAATACCCAAAAAAACTGCCTGTTGTCCTATGAGAAAATTTGTCAAGTTCTAATTTAATTTGAGGAATTATTTTTGTTTCGGTAATAATTTTATTGATAAATGTTGATTTGCCTGTGCCTATCTGACCACCAATAACAATAGCATCTGCATTCTTATTTTGCAACCATACTTTAAAACGTGTTGATAATTCATCGTTGTAATCAACAAATAAATTCTTAAACTCATGTTCTGTTTTTAATGGCAGACCAATGTCGAAATTAATTCCGTGTATATTCATTTTATTTATTTTTCCCAATTATTTATAATTTCGTCAAAATCAACGTCAAACCACTGCTTACTCCATTTTTTAATATATAGAATATCACTTGATGATGGTTCGGGGTCGCATCTGTCTATCTGCACGATACTTGGTATTTCTATCGCATCACCAATTAAGAGAGCCTCACCTGTTCTTAATACCGATAAATTATCTGTTAAACCGCCGAGTGTATCAGGCAAAAGTTTTTTCACATAATTTTGGTCATCAGGGTTAGTTAATCTCATAGCAATAAAGTTATTACACTGAGCAAAGATAGTTTTTGACACTTCCGAAGGTCTTTGACTTGCGATTAAAAGACTTACACCGTATTTTCTGCCTTCTTTTGCAATTCTTTCAATTGAATATTTCGATGCTCTGTATTTTGCTAAATCACTTTGCGGAACGTATTTATGTGCTTCTTCATAAACAAGTAAAAGAGGAATGTCAATATCGTTCTTTATTTTTTTGTAAAAGTATGCAAATTCAAAAAGCATTCTGGATATTAAAGAAACTGTAATACTCAATACTTCAAAAGGTATTCCGCTTAAATCAAGGATTGTCACGTTTGCAATTTTATTTTTTCTAAAACCGTAACTTGTAAACTGCCTTAATGTTTCTTCAAAAGTGATTTTTTTACATTTTTCGCCTAATAAAAATTCAAAACGTTTATCATTTAATTTATTTTCAAGTCTGCTGACAAAATTTCCAAGTTTACCGTGTAAATCCCCTTTGATTAGACCACGAGTTCCTTGTTTCATTTCAAAGTTTTTATCAATAGCGTGTTTTAATACTTCGTGAATGTCAAAATACAAAGAAGAGTCGAAGTGAATTTTATCTTTGTCAATATCAGAGCCTTTAAAATGCTTTTTTCTACTTTCAATTACAGCTTCTTTAAATATATTTCTTTGGTTATGGTCGTTTGCTTCTGTGTCAATAAACAATTCTATTAATTCTTCACTTGTAAGTAACCAATAAGGTAAAATTAATTCTTTTATACCTATTAAGTTAGCATCGGGAAAAGCTTGTTTGTATTCAGCGTGAATATCAAAAATGATTACATGTGAATTATTTAATTTAAAACTTTTTTCTTCGGGCAAAGCGACAGCTTCTTGTATGATTTTTGCTGTTGTATGAGATTTTCCGCTTCCTGTTGCTCCGACAATGGCAATATGTTTATTAAAAAAACGATTTCCGTTTACGGGAACTTTTATATTATCACCCTGTGCAAGTTTTGAAAAAATGAACCTTTCGTTTTCCTTAATATTACAATTATATATTTGTTCTAAATCAGGCTTTAACACGAGCTTTACGTCATCTACCGGTGGTATTGGTATATTTCTGAAACCTCTTTGAAAATTCACTTTCCCTTTTTCTTTTGTGAGAGTTCCAATAGGTTGAACATTTAGAATAAATGATTTTGTTTTATTTTTAATATCTTCTTTTTTAACCTCCTCATTTCCGCTTGTTATAGGTTTTTCCGGTTCCGTTTTAATAGAATAACTTTCGATAATTCCGACAATAAAATTGGTTTCCTTTTTATCATCAGGAACTTTTATATAATTACCAATATTAAATTCTTGATTATATGTTTCAGGACGTATAAATTCAACTTCTATCAAAGTTGGTGTAACGGATAATATTTTAAATTCGGGTTCTTTATTCATTATTCTTTTATTTTAAAAAGTTCAAATATTTGGTCAATCTCAATATTATCAACAGAAAAATATGCTCTTGGATTGTCAAATAATTTTTCACTATTGAAATTATTGCCAAAGATATAAATCATATCTGGCAAATTAATATTTTTTATATTTTGAAAGGTTTCAAAAGAAATAAGTTTTACTGAAAATGAGCTTATTTTAGGTTTAGAAGTTTTGATTAACGGTTGTTCTTTAAAAACTTGTTCAGAAAACTCCCCGTAACCTTCATATCCATCATTAAATTTAATATTTAATTTAATAAGTTGCTTTTTTATTTCAAATATTTCATTTGGTTGCTTGTCAATGACGATAGTAAAAGGTTTTGCTTTTGATAAATTTTTATTAGTAAAATATTTATCTGTGATTTTTTGTATTAAATGTGAAAATGGATATGCGGATTTACCTTTTATATTGTTGCCAAAAAAGATATAATTGTTGTATGTATAATTAATTTCTCGAATTTGAGTTTTCAGGTAATTCAAATATTTCTTTTCATTTAATATTTTTGAATACTCCGAGTGAATAATTATTGAATTACTTTTATTCGCAAATTCTTTTAATTCACTTAATGTTGTTTGTCGCTTTTCTGCTTTTTCTTTTGGATTATCGGTAAGTATTTTCAGTAAATAATTTCGTATCAAACCGTGATAATTTATTTTCGCTACATTTTCATCACAATTGAAAATATCAGTAATTTTTTGACAAACTTCATTGTATTGAGTTATAAAATCTTTGGAATAATCAATAATGAAGTTGTTGATGAAATTTTGTTTTAATTTACTGTTAAAAATATCAGTTGATTTTGCATATTTTATAATGAAATTTTCAAGTTCTTCTGTTTTTAACGAAATTCTTTCTGATGTTTTTCCCTCTAAATGAATATACAAACAATATTTTTTAGTTTGATTATTTTCAAATTCTTTTAGAAGTTTAATTGTTGGTTTCCCAACTAATTCTTTTTGTTTTGACGAAGTATATTTTGTTTCGTGATGCTTAATTTGCACAACATAGTTTTCATATTCTAAATCTTGTTCTTGTTCAATTTTCACAAATTCATTTTCATCAGTTTGATTTAATATTTTAAGTATTGTATAATCAAATTGATATAAAAATCCTTTTATTGCGTAATATGCTCCGTCTTCTGTTTTCATTATT
>JAOZVK010000017.1 GCA_029938185.1 Bacteroidales bacterium
ATTTTAATTTGCCATTGTTTTTGTTCAATTTGACGCTTTTTGTGAGTTCTGAAAACATATTCAATTTCTTGTTAAATTGCATATTATTAGAATATTAATAGAATGCGAAAGCCACATTAAATAGGTCGAAGACCTTAAAAATTATACTTTAGTCTTAAAAAAAACAAATTTAAATTTGTTCTTTCTTCATTATTGGTCTTTTTGTTAAGTAAGATTGCGCTAAAATGTTGAGCAAATACAGAAAAGTATAAATTATCTTTAAACGAATATTCCAAAGATGGTCCAATAAAATAACCTTTTACTTCGGGGTAAAACATAGCCGAAAATGTAACATTAAGGAGAGGTGTTAAAGGATAAGATATTCGTGCAAAAAAATTATATTCTGTAAACGATAATTTTTTTATTGAAAGTGAGTTAGAATAATAATCAGCAAAACTACTTATTCCTCCAGTTTCCATCTGCTGATTATACAAAAACTCAAAACTTATACCTACCGAGTTTGCAAATGAATAATCAAAAGAAACTGAAGTTATTAACAAACCAGAAGTGTCTGCCATGTTTTCTTTTGGAATTAAATAGCTTAATTCACCTCTAAAACCAATGCTTTTTAGACCTCCTTCCCATCCAAAACCAACTGTATAGTCTTGTTCGTTAATTATTCCGCTTAGAAACTGAAAATCATAATCATGTAAATTAAATTTATATAAAGCTCCAGCAGTAATTTTTTTATCTTTATTTGCACTTACAGCAATATCAAACGAAGAAGTCATTCCTGAATAATAAAGAATTCGAAATGCATCAGTACCAGGTTTTTCTTCATAATCGAAATCAAAAAATGAATAAGTATTAAAAATATCATTCGGATTCCACGCAAAACTGCGTCCCCAGTTTATTCTTTGCCTTCCGATAGTTGCTTGTAAATTTCCTTTTTCAAACGATAAAAAGATTCTATCAACATATGAGTTCATTAAAATAGATTTCTCATTTATCAAATTGACACTTAAGTCTATTAAACCATTATTTTTTCTAATAATTTCATCATATCCAGGTGTATATTTCAGACTTTCGCCTGTAAAAATTCTTGAACGTAAATCTAGCGAAAAAGTAAGCTCTTGTATAGGATACCATTTAAAATTTAGTCTATTATGAATAATATTATCATTAATCCAGTTAGCTCCAATACTATCAAATGTTGCCGATTGCATATTTGATATATATCCATTTAGTTCCCAGTTTGTTTGTTTTTCTTCTTCTTGCGAAAAAGCAAAATTTATTGCTAATAATAGAACTGATGTAAATATAATTTTTTTCATTTGTAAAAATTGGCTCTTCGAGCCTTTTTATGTTGCTTACGCATGATACGTGGTAAATGCAACTGGTTATACTTTCAATGGTTCAATTATTCAATGATACAATTATACAATATTTTGATTAATAGCTCATAACATTTTTATAAAAGTAAAATTTTTAACCTAATTTAGTATATATATCAAATATGTTTAAGACCTAATTTAGGTTCTAAGTAAAGATTAAAAAATAACTGCCTTAAAAAACCGAACTTATTTCTACTTTACTAACTTAAAAGATACTAAAAATAAGATGTTTAGCATTGTTTAGTTCAAAAAAATGCTTAGTATTTTTAATTTTTATTTCTCAAGTTTTTTGAAAGGTCATAAGCATTTAGATGGAGCAAGGCCTTATGTATAAAGGCATTAATAAGCAATATCGCCCTGAAATGGCAAAAGCAATAAAATACATTGCATAGTTTTTTTAATTAATACACTAATTATTAAATACTAATATAAATGATTTAATAGTTTAATTATCAATAGTTTTAAGTTAAAAAAGTAGAATTATTATTTAAACTTTACTAAAAGCCTGAATTTTTTATTTTTTTCATTAAATCTGATGCAAAAACAAAATCATTTAACTCATTATTATCCGATAATAGAATTTCTTTACTACTACCCTCCCACCATTTTTCGCCTTTATGAACATATACAATTGAATCGCCTATTTCGGCAACCGAATTCATATCATGAGTATTTATAACTGTAGTTGTATTAAATTCCTGCGTAAGTTCTTTTATCAAATTATCAATTACAATAGCAGTTTTGGGATCTAATCCTGAGTTTGGTTCATCGCAAAACAAATATCTTGGATTAAGCACAATAGCTCTTGCAATTGCTACTCTTTTTTGCATTCCTCCACTAATTTCGGCAGGGAATCGTTTATTGGCATTTTCGATATTGACTCTTTTTAAACAAAAGTTTGCTCTCTCTAAACGTTCCTCCTCTGTCATTTTGGTAAACATTTCTAAAGGATACATTACATTTTCTTCAACAGTTGCCGAGTCAAATAATGCACCTCCTTGAAAAACCATTCCGATTTCTTTTCTAATAGATTTTCGTTTTTTATTATTCATCTCCGAAAAAACTCTATTGTCGTATATTATCTGACCTTCATCAATTTCATGCAAACCAATAATTGATTTTAATAGTACGGTTTTGCCCGAACCACTTTGTCCAATTATCATGTTTACTTTTCCTTGATTGAAAACAGTAGAAACACCTTTTAAAACATGGTTTTCGCCAAATGATTTGTGTACACCAATTAATTCTATCATGCAAGCAAAAGTTGAGTTAATAATACATTAAAAAGCAAAATCAAAACACTACTATATACAACTGCTTTTGTGCTTGATTTTCCTACTTCCAAAGCTCCTCCAAAAGTATAATAGCCGTGATATGCAGGTACTGAAGTTATAATAAAAGCAAAAATAACAGTTTTGATAAGCGAATATGTTACATAGAATGGAATGAATGAATATTGCAAACCATCAATATAATCTGGTGCAGGAATAGCTCCAGTAATAACAGTAGCAATATAGCCTCCAAGTATTCCTACTATCATACTTATAATATTTAGAAACGGATTTATTAATAATGCTGCTATTATTTTAGGAAGTATCAAATAACTAGCAGAGTTTACTCCCATTATCTCTAAAGCATCAATTTGCTCAGTTACCCTCATTGTGCCAATTTCAGATGCTATATTGGAACCAACTTTTCCTGCCAGTATTAAACCAACAATTGTTGATGAAAATTCCAAAATCATTGAATCTCTGGCTGTAAGCCCTACAAGATACAAAGGAATCATTGGATTTTCGAGATTATATGACGATTGAAGGGTGATTACTGCACCCATAAAAACTGAAATAATAATTACAATTCCCAATGAGTTTATTCCTAGTTTATCAATTTCACGAATTATTTGTCTAAAGTATATCTTTGTTTTCTCTGGTCTTGCAAAAACTTTTGCCAGTAGCAAATAATACCTTCCAAAATGAAAGAAAATCCTCATTTTTGTTTATTTAAAAAAGTTAATTTATTCACTAATATAAAGCCATCTACCTATATAATATTGCTCACACACAATAATATTATTCATTATATTTCAAAAGATAAACTTAATACTAAATAGATAAAAATATTTGCATTGGTGTTTATATGGTTGATTATTAGCAGACAAATTAGGTGATTAACTGCTAAATCTTTATTTTATTTATTACATTATTTGCAAAAATATTAAATTTTATATAAAAACACCAATATTTTATTTTCAATTTTATAAAGCTTCACCCAAATATAAGGTCTTCGACCTTAATTGTTTTTTAAGTAGGTCATTGTATAAAATCGACACTTTGTAAAGTTGTAACTTATTGTAATTCTGGCGTAAACAAAATTGTTAATTGTCCATTATTCATTGTTAATTACTTATTCAATCCATGTCAAATGTGCATCTTTCAAATTCCGGCTACCCATCAGAAGTTGGACAGTCTTGTTTATCAGGCATTTCGTAACAGGATAAAAATCAATCCTGTTAATCCTGTAAATCCTGTCAAAAAAATAAAATAATGTCCAATACTATACGTGTAGCCCAAATTCCATTCTCCATTTTGTTTTGTGCAAGGCAATTCTCAATTTATAATTAGTGTACCATTAAATCATTGTAAGTAGGTCATTGTATAAAATCTACACTTTGTAAAGTTGTAACTTATTGTAATTCTGGCGTAAGCAAAATTGTTAATTGTCCATTATTCATTGTTAATTACTTATCATTGTATCATTAAATCAGGATTTAATATATAAAAACCACGTTTTACACGTTTAAACAATTTTTTGTTATAAATAAAAACTCTGTCGATTTCATTATTTGCTAATATAGAATTTATATACGAGCGTTTTCTGCGGTATTCAGGTAAAATACTTTCAGGTACCCTCTCTATAAATTCAAGAAAATCATCCATTTTTAGACTTTCATAACTTTTATCAGCTTCTATAAATTTACTTGTTCTCAGTCGTGTTTGTCTATTGGAATTAGCAAAACTATCAATAAGCTCTTTTCTTTTTATTATTTTTTTTCTTACAATGTCTTTTTGAACTGCTATAAGGAAGTTTAGTAAAAAATATTCCATTGTATGATTATTTATTTTTATCAACTTATTTTCTACTTGACATTTTATATTATTAGTTTTTAGTTGCTCATAAAAATTTGCCAGGTCATCGAAATTTAATCTCTGTTGATTGTTTTTTTCAAAAACTTTTTGATAAACAGATTTTATTGCAATATTTAGTGGTGTGTATGAATTTTCGTCTTTAATACTAATATCAGCCTTGTTTTCTAAATAATAGTTAAAAACCAGAGGAGAGTTGTAATATACTGCAAGCATTAAACCAGTCATCTGATTTTCTGAACTCCTAAAATCAATTCCATATTCTTTTACTATATTATTTAATTCTGAAATTCTATCAAGTCTGCAATTTTTTGATAATACTTTCTGTTTTACTTTAAGAATTTTCATAAATTGAATTGCTCTTAGTAAATTCAAATCAGCTAGTTCACTAATATCTTCAAATCTTTTTCGAGCAATTGCATATCTGTACAAGTCTTTACGTTCTCGTTTTACTTCTTGTTCGGTTTTATCTGGATTTAATGCGACTTCTCTTATTCGTTCATATTCTTCATTGCTAATATATTTTATACCTGCTATTTTGTCTCTAATTTGTTGAGCCTGTTCAATTTTTCCTTGTTTTTCCAATTTATCGGCTTCAGCTAGCCATTCAAGAGAATCTGATTTTTCGGTATCAATTTTTATATTTTGTTTTGTCTCCCTCAGCTTTAGGAGTTCAAAAATTTTATGATTGTTTTTGGCTTCAATAATATACAAATTTTTTATCGAACGTGTAAATGCAACATACAACGAGTTGATAAAGAATTTATAAACCTCCAAATCTTTATCCTCTTTATTTCTTGCTCTTGCATATTTTATTTCATCTTCAAGAATTTCATTTTCCACGCCACGAGTAATTTCATAAAACTCTTTTTCGCTACCTGAAACAAAATTCAGCAAAATAATATTTTCATACTCCAAGCCCTTAGCCTCTTGAATCGAAAAAATCAAGGGTGTTTTAAAACTACGTTTGGCAAGCTGCTTGTCTTTATTATTCATCACAATAACAGCATATTTTGTAGAATTTTGAGTTTTTGAATTTAATTGTCTTTTTTTCTTGTTATCATCTTTTATAAGAAAAACATCGCCTTGTTTTTCTGAAACTGTGTCTATCAAATAAGTACTTTCTTTATCTATTGAACCAAATCTTGTATTTTTGATTTTTAATAATGTATTTGATAACTCGGTTACATTTTGTGAATTACGATAGTTTGTTTTTAATATTCTTATTAAACTGAAATCAAAATTACTTTGATAAAATAATGTTTTAATTTTTGACCATGAAAAGAAATTTGGGTGTACTATTTGGTTTGAATCCCCACTAAGAATAAATTTATTATGTGATTTTAGTGAACTTAAAATCAATTTTAACTGAATTAGTGTTATATCCTGAACTTCATCAATTACAATAAAATCGTATTTTTTTTCTACAAGACTAAGATATTCATACGAAAGCATATTAATATCGTACCAAGGACTATTCTCTAAAAATTTTAGATATTTTTCAAAAATATCATATACTTCTCCACGTTGTGCTTTAGGGAAAATTGATTGTTTTACACCAAGTTTTATATAATCTTCTCTTGACAGATAAGGTGATTCAATAACCGAACCTGTTAGCACTCCTTTAAATTCTTCGAATAATCTAAATGGTTCTCCTATTTTAGTATTATGAATATGTTTTATAAACCATTTTTCGAAATCACGGAACAATAATTCGCCACCTTTTGGTATTTGCATTCCCGAAACATATTCGCTAAACGAAAGAAAATCAATTTCTTGTTTTGAATTTTCATAATTATTCGAATAATATATATTTTGTGCATTCTCAACAAGGTAGGACGATAATGAAATATATGCAACATTTCCGTTGAGTTTTTTAAGTTTTTCGAGAGTAAGAATTGTTTTACCACTACCTGCCGAACCTATTATAATTAATGGTGTTGGTAGTGAGTATATTTCGTCTTGAGCATCATCAAATGAAATTATTTTATCAAGCATATAAAAATGTTTCCTTTTTCTGTTCAGATAAACAAGGTTTTTTATATCCTCTTGTGGTACTTTTTCTTCTTTGGTAACTATACTAAACTTATTTTCATCAACTTGTACACCTTTCAAAAATTTAGATTTGTCATAATCATGATTTAGTATAACTTCGAGCAGAAGTATATATCTTTTTCCTTCATATCTGGCAAATTTGAATAACAAACGATTCTTTATATCAAGTCTTGCCCGATAATATTCAGTATTTGTAATTTTTTTTATATCAGCAGATTTAAAATTATTTGTAGCCAAAAATTTTTCAACTTTTTTGAATTGTGGTTTAACTGTCGAATAGTCAAGCTCATTGTAATATAGTAAATCCATATTTAATATTTTTTTTATTTTATTATCCTTATTAACATTCTTGCATTCCCCACATTTCGCTTTGCTTCATACGGGGTAGCTATACTAAAAAAGGTTGAAAACTTATCTTTCCAAAAGTTTTAATAACTATGATAAGCACCCATACAAAAGTTTTCACCTATTTAGTATAGAGCTTACTTTTTGAAATACCGTTTATTATATATCTTGCGTAAGCAACATTAAATAGGTCGAAGACCTTATAATTGACAATACAATAGTTTAAAATTAACCCTAATTGAGTATAACAATAGATATCGTCCTTATGGACATTTGTTTGACCTAATAAAAACTCTGTGCTACTCTTTATTGTCGGCGTGGCTTAAAGTCACACCGACGGTATTACAAACAACATGTAACAGTAATAAATAGGTCTAAGACCTTATTTACCAGTAAATTTAGGTCTTCTTTTTTTCATAAACGCGCTGGTTCCTTCTTTAAAATCTTCTGTACTAAAACATTTTGAAAATTCATCAATTTCTACTTTATAGCCATCAACTCCATCGGTATAATATGCATTAACAGAGTTTATAACACCTGTAATTGCTTTTGGTGATTTAAACAATATCTTTTTTATTACCAATTTTGCTTTATCTATTAATTCTTTACTAGTTGCGACATAATTCACAAGTCCAAGTTGCTTGGCTAAACTTGCATCAATCATTTCGCCAGTCATCAAAAACTCAAAAGCTTTACTTTTGCCAATTAGTTGAGTCAATCGTTGTGTACCACCATATCCAGGAATAAGTCCAAGATTAACTTCTGGCTGACTAAATCGTGCATTTTCAGATGCTACTCTAATATGGCATGCCATTGCCAACTCGCATCCACCGCCCAATGCAAAACCGTTTACTGCTGCAATCACTGGTTTGCTACATGTTTCAAACATCATAAAAACTCTTTGTCCGTTTTGTGCAAGTTGTTTTCCTTGCTCCAAATCAAAATCGGCAAACTCTTTAATATCAGCACCTGCAACAAATGATTTATCACCAGCTCCAGTCAATATAATAGCTTTTACATCTTCACTCTGTTCGGCATATATTATTGCTTTTTCAAGTTCAGCAATAGTATTTTTGTTAAGAGCATTCATTTGTTTTGGTCTATTTATGGTAATGGTAAGCACTCCGTTTTCTAAATTTACTATTAAGTTTTCGTAATTCATAGTTTAATAATTTAAATAGTTCAATATTTTGAGTTATAACTTATTTATTGCAATTCTGCTAATTAGTGTGTCCATAAAGTCAGTAATTTTATAGGTCATGCCTAAAGGCATTTCTGTAATTGGCTTGTTATCAACCCACGATTACCATCGTGGGTTACCAATAGGTCATCGCTCTGCGATTTTATTGACTTTATGGATGGACACTAATTAATAGTGTCCAAAATTTAAATAGTTAGAAAACCTTAAATAACACTATATAGAATTTTTGGTTACCCTTTTAAAGTTGGACAGAGTTGAAAATTAATTTATTATAATTTGTACGTAAGAGCAAATCGGTCAGACCGCTTGAAGCGGTCAGACTGGTGTACTTTTGTCCAACTTTAAACAGGTAGCCGAATTTTTACTTTGCCAAATATATAAATATATTTTTAAATTTAAAAAAAGAAGAAAGCTATATCAAAGTAATACCTGCACCAAATCTACCAGTTACTCCTTTGTTTTTTCGTGATGAATAAAAATAATTACTGTTTTTAAAAGTACATAGATTAGATATTTCAATATTTGAATTTGGTATTCCACTTTTTAGTAACTGATATTCGTTTGCATACCATTGATTAAAATGATATTTATTAGTTTGATTATTTTTTATAAGAAATTTTTTTGTTGTTCCAAAGGCTTCAACAACACTATTAACAACTTCGCTACCAACTTCATAGTTTTCTACACTTATTGATGGTCCTATACCTGCAATTATATTTTTAGGATTACATCTGAACTTATTTATCATACATTTTACCGTTTTTTCTACTATTTTTTTAACAGTACCACGCCAACCTGCATGAATAGCCGAAACTACATTTTTTTCAAAATCAAATAACAAAACAGGTACACAATCGGCAGAAAATACAAATAAGCAAATTCCTTTTTGATTGGTAATCAATGCATCATTATTTGGAATACTATCCGTATGTTTATATACTCCTTTTCCTTTGTGTTTTTGTTCAACAATACATATATTGTCTCCATGAATTTGATTTTGCATAACAAAACTACTAAGTGGTATTTGTGTTTTTTGTGATAATATTTTTCTATTTTTCAATACATTATTATAATCATCACCAGTTGTAAATCCAATATTCAGTGTATTAAATGGTTCTTTGCTTACACCAGCATATTTGCTTGATACAAAATGATTTATTCTACTGTATTGATTTAAATTTTCAAACTTAAAATAAATAAAATTATCTGAAACTATTTTTTTCATTTTTTAATAAATTTATGTAAATTTTATATCTTTGTTTTTTGATTAACAAATAAATAAAAAATGATTGATAAAATAAAAATAAAAAAGTTTAGCAACAACAATGAGTTGAGAGAACTTACACAAGATACAAAAAATATGATTTCGTATTTAATTTTTTTTGAAAAAGCAAACGGAAATTTGATAATAAATCATAGAGAAACATCTATTAAACAGTTTTCTATTGCTAATCTACCAATATTATCAACCGTTAAATTTGAGAATGGTGATAATAAAACAAATGGCTGGTGTTTTGCATTAAACAAAGATGCAAGAGATATTTTATTAGTCCATTCATTTCAACTGTTTTGTCCATTTACTGGAATTATTAATGTAAATATAAAAGAAAATATTTTCAAAAAATTACAATTTTACCTGCAAGAAATTCAAAATGAAATACTTTCTCAAAATTTAAGGTCATCTGAGATTATTTATCTTCAGGCGACTTTAATTATTAAATATATAAGTCGAAATATAAAAGACAATAATTCAATAAGCCAAATTAACAATAAGGTTTTAAAATCGTTTGCCAATTTAGTTAATCAAGAATATAAAAATAATCATAGTATTGAGTTTTACACAAAAAAAATAAGTGTAAGTCCAAAAACATTAAATCGCCTAACAAAACAAAAATTGAATATTACTCCTAAACAAATTATTCAATATAGAATAAACTCGGAAGCTATTAGGTTGTTAATTCACTCAAATAAAAGCATAAAAGAAATTGCATATGAACTTAATTTCAGTTCTCCAGATTATTTTAATTATTTTTTTAAAAAATTAAATAAAATAGCTCCATCATCTTACAAAAATAAAATGTCAGAAAATATGAAATAAGATATTCAAACTGCGCTTTAAATGGTACAAATATTCAATGATACAATGGTACAATACTTTGATTAATAGTTGATAACAGTTTGTTAATGTCAAAGCTATAACCGTTTAGAGTATATTTATTATAGCATAGCATATAATTCACTGTGTTTTAGTAAGTAATTGACAATTGATAATAAACAATTGATAATTTTGTTTACACCAGAATTACAATAAGTTATAACTTTACAAAGTGTCGATTTTATATGATAACCTACTTAAAGAAAAATTCTTCTATATTTTTTGGACTTTACACTTGAACATATAAGTAGTCTAACAAAAGTTTTTCAACATTTATGTTTTATTAATTTGCATATTATCAGAACATTAATAGAATGCGTAAGCCTCATTAAATAGGTCTAAGACCTTAAATATGATTAAAGAAATTCAAGCAAAAACTGTAATCCATAAACACAACAAAGCATTTCCAGTAATGTATGATTTAAACCCATACAGAGGTTGTACAGTGGGGTGCAAATACTGTTTTGCACAATATTCACACTATTATGTTGATTTAGGAAATTTTTTTAAAGACATTATTGTAAAAACAAATGTTGATAAATGTCTTGATATAGAATTGTATAAAAAAAGGAAAAATAAACAACAAATTAAAATTGGTGGTGTTACTGATGCTTATCAACCTATTGAAAAAAAGTATTTGTTGATGCCTAAAATTCTTAAAATTTTCAAAAAATACAGAATTCCAATATTTATTTCAACAAAATCCGATTTAATACTACGCGACTTTGAACTTATAAAGCAACTATCAGAAGTAGCAGCAGTTGATATTGCTGTTAGCATAAGTTGCTTTGACAAAAAAAACGCAAAAATTTTTGAACCTGCTGCAAGTACTCCCAAAAAACGTATAGAAGCCCTTAGTAAGT
The DNA here is from genome assembly GCA_029938185.1 of Bacteroidales bacterium. Taxonomy (GTDB): domain Bacteria; phylum Bacteroidota; class Bacteroidia; order Bacteroidales; family JAOZVK01; genus JAOZVK01. Next base: position 11,136 of record JAOZVK010000017.1, read on the forward strand.
TTTCGGGTATATGTCGCTCAACTTCAATATTAAATATGCCTGTTATTCCATATATTTCTGATAACTATAAAGAGTTTGATGAAATGTTTGCAATGTCAAAAGAGCTTAAAATTGATAATATAGTTTCATACCCGCTTCATTTAAGAAGTCAAAAAGTTAAAAATAATTTTTTTAGTATTGTACGAAAACACTTTCCCAAAGTTGCAACACAATTTATAGAATTATACAAAAACTCATCAAGCCCAAATATCGAATATATTTCAAATTTAAATGAGATAATATATTCGCTTCAGAAAAAATATGATATTTACGATTCATATACTCCACTACATAAAAAACAGGAGTTTGTTCAATTAAAACTATTTTAAGTAGTCATACAAAAAAATTTCGGTACTTGTGTTTTGTTAAGTTGCATATTAAGGTCTTTGACCTATTTATAGTTGCTTACGCATTAGTATAAAGGTGATTTAATCAGGGAGTTATAAAGAAGTAAATGTCAAAAAACTTTTGTAACAGTACTTATTAGAATATTAATAGAATGTGTAAGCAACATTAAATAGGTCGAAAACCTTATTTCAGTAAAAATATTTTTTAGAGTTGTATTTCATCTAATTCAAAAGGATTTTTAAATATATAAGGTTTACCAAATTTATTTTTGCTTTTTAATTAACTGATAATCTGTAACTATAAAATTATTTCGGAGTAAGCAGCATAAAAGGACAAAAGAGCAAAGTTTTGTTATTTTTTTTAACTACAAATATAATTTATATTTGTAGTTATCAGATGAATTTTTTAAATGAAAAAAATATTATGAATACTATTATATTGATTTTAATAATAAGTTTGTTATCATTTATGATATTTATGTTTGCCCAGCATGGTAAAAATAATATTTTGCTTGAACCAGAAGAAATTGAAAAACTTAGAGGGGTTTTAAATGATACAAATACAACAAAAAAAGAAAAAAGAGCTGCCAAACGAAAGCTCCAACCACATTTAAAAGATTCAGATGAAAAACATAGTAGACAAAAAAAAGATAAAAAAACCAAAAAAAGAAAAAGATGAAGTTCAGTATAAAAAATATCAATAAACTGTTGCTCAGTAATGATTCTTTGGATAATGAAAGAGCAATTGAGATTATTTCGGAACAAAAACTAATTAGTAATAAAATTTTAGAATATATTTTACAATTAGAAGATATTTATGATATTGTGGAATGCTTATTTGCTTGTAATTTTTTTTCAAAAAAACAGTTGAAACGATTGAAAAAGTTTATAAAAAAAAATCTTTATCATAAAGACGAAGTATTTAGAAACGAATTGATAAATTTTGCATTTTATTGGCATATGGATTATTTTTGGAAAGACTGTATTTCATTTATTAAAAACCCAAATGAAAGTAGTATTGTAATAATAATATCCATAGATTACATCTATGAATGTATGAATATTGATGATTTGCCAAAAGTGAAAGAATTGTTTGAAAAAGTTATCAATAATGACAACTATTACCAAAACTGCCAAACAGTTGCAGCTTTCTATTTATTCAGACTTACTCACAAAAAAAAATATTATAATTATCTAAAAGAATCTATGCTACTGAATAATGGTGTAAATAAGGTAGTTTTGAAAAATTTGTTAAAAGTAAAATATAATCAAGCTGAATATTTTGCTTTTTATAATGAAATGATGCGTTGGATTGTACTTGATGAAACTGAATTTAAAACGGAATTAAAAAAAGAAAATTTATTAGCCGAGAAATAGACTAATATTTTTGAAAAACATTTGTTATACTTTAAATGGTACAATTATACAATGATACAATGGTACAATACTTTGATTAACGATTGATAACAGTTTATTAGTGTTAAAATTATAACCGTTTAGAGTATAAGCTATTCATATATTATTGTGTGAAACCGTGTTTAAAAAAACAAAATCATCATGCTATATCAATTTAGCTTTCTGAATTTCAACACTTAAAAACTACTCAAATATAATTTCACTTTTTGATTTGAAAAAATTGTATAATTCCATCTCGGATTTTTATTATAATATTCAAATTATCCATTTGCTTTTATTCACAAATTTGCTACGCCTTAACACATAGATTGTTATGCATCGAAGTAGAAAATTTGTCCAAAAATCACAGTTTTATGTCCAAAAATCACAAGTAGGCAATGTTTTTTGTCTATACTTTTGCACTATAATTAATTTAAAAAATATAAAAATATGAGTAGGAATAGAAAAAATTTCAAAGCAAAAAAAGTGAGTTTATTAGCAATTATTTTTGTTGCAGTAACATTTTTTATTAGTTTTTCGTGTAATAATGCTAATCAAGCTAAAACTAAAAATAATGCGGATAGTTTATTAACAAATTTAAAAAAGGAGTATAAAATGAAAAATGAACAGTTAGAAAAAAACAAAGAAGTTTGTTTAGGCGTATCAAAAGCGATTATGAATGGCAAATGGGATAAAGTTGATGAATTACTTGACAATGATTTCAAATATATTGGAGATGGTGGTGCAGCAATAAATAAGCAACAATATATAGGTTTTATGAAAAATGTATTGTGTGGTGCAATGACCGATATGGATATGAAATTTTTAAGAGTAATTGCTGAAGGAGACTTAGTATCTGTTGATTATACAAATGCAATGACACATTCAGGTGAATTTTTTGGTGTACCAGCAACAAATAAAAGAGTTATAGGTACTGGGCAATTTATTAGAAAAGTAAAAAATGGAAAAGTTACAGCCGAATGGCAAACAACTAATGCTATGGGACTAATGGTTCAGCTTGGTGCAATTCCAAAAAAATAATGACTCTTCGAGCCTTTTTACGCTACTTACGTTCAAAAAATTTCCTATTGCTGATTATCAGTTAAAAGTGAAAATAAATTTGTGCACAAATAGGGAGTTTCAGTAAATTCAAAAAACAGAGTAAAATCACCTCGTTTTGACGGAGTGGTTTTGTTTTTTTATGCTACCTGTCAGAAGTTAGACCGTCTTGTTTTTCAAGTAGTTTTAATCATAGAATTAAAGTGAAGATTAGCAAAACTTTGCGAAACTTTGCATTAAACTTTGCATTAAACTTTGTGTGACTTTGCGGTTAAAAAGCGTCTAACTTAAAACTGGTAGCCAATTTTTATAAGCCCAGCTCAGAACTGGTCTTATGTCTTGTCCTAAAATAAGTTTACAAAATCTCAATATAAGAGACAGTTAGGTTTTTTATTGAAACTTTTGTTTTTTGAGGTATTATAAAGCCAATTTCATTACCGGGTAAAATATCATAAGACATTTTATATACAAATCTTTTATTTATAAAAAAGTAATAATGGAAATCAATCTTTCGAATTGTTAGTTTGTTGTATGAGGTTTTGTTAATAAAATCAGTATGTTTCCAGTCTTGATATTTTGTACGTTCAATTGAGAAGTCTTTATATATTGTGAATCCACTGTTGGCAGAAAATCCAAAATTATATTTTTCATCAAATGTAATACTACCCCAAAAAATTCCAATGAAATCTTTTTCTTCGCCACTCTCGAATTTTATTTCTGTTTCTATTTCAAAATCTTTTATATCATTAATACTTATCTCTTTTCCATCAGAAATAGGATAGCTAAATGTATTGTATATTATCAAACAACTATCATTAATTGAGTAAATCTTCGAATTACTATCATTTATCCATTTGTTTTTATTGTTGATGAAATCTTCAAAAAAAAATATTTCTTTTTTGTCCAATGGGACTCCTTTATACTTATCTGCTTCCCAAATAGACTGTGCTTTTGATTGAAAAGTAAACGCTACAAGAAATATTAATATATAATATTTATTAAGCATGATATATAATTAACTGAAATTCAAATATAGTTTAGTTATTCAATCACAAAAATTAGTAAAAAGCTTTGAAGAGCCAATTTTATACTAAATGTTATGAATACACTATACCTTAATAATAGAACAATATTTTTAATTATTTATTTTGTAAAACCACCTAAATAAACAAGTCATAAGTTTCTTTAGTATTATTAGGACAAGATTTAAGGTCTTCGACCTTTTTATAGTTGCTTACGCATTAATACAAAGTCAATCAAATCAGGAAATTCTGAATATGTAAATGTCGAAAAACTTTTGTAACAGTACTTACATGTTTTAAATATCCTGTTAATCCTGTCAAATTATATTTATAAACTTAATCAATTTATGTCTTAATACACAAAAGTACTATTACAAAAGTTTTTCGAGATTTGTTTTTGCACAACTAACAACATGACAATTGTTTGTAAGAACGCGTAAGCCACATTAAATAGGTCTAAGACCTTAATCAACAACTTGTCTAACAACATCAATAACAGTTCCATCAACCCATTTTATAGCCGCAATAACTTTGTCACTAAGTTTAGGTTTTTTATATTCTCCGCATATTTTAAGAGCTTCATCTCTAAGTTCCTGTATTGTTTTTATTGGTAAATTCGATTTTTTAGCTTTTTCAATTAAATCTTTTCTAAGAGGGTTTATTGCAATACCTCTTTCTGTAACAATTACATCAATTAGTTCGCCAGGTCCACAAATTGTAGTTAGTTCATCGGTTATTATTGGTATTCTGTCTCTGAATAATGGCAAAGGAAGAATTACTGTTTTTGAAAACAAACAATTTTGCCAACCTCCTATACCGTGTAATAAATATCCATCGGAATGTGTTACAACATTTGCATTAAAATGAGTATCAACTTCGGTAGCTCCTAATATTACTACATCAACACTTCCTGCAAAATTGCCTTTGCTATGATAATTGTAACTAGTAAAAGGACTTGTCCATACATGATTTGGATTATCTCGCATTGACCTCACGCCTTCTAAGTCGAACGTTTGCCCATCTAATATATAATCAATTAAACCTTCTTCGAGCATTTCAACAAGATATTTGTTACTTCCACCTCTTGCAAATCTTGCCTTAATGCCTTTCTTTTTCATTATTTCTCTAAAGTATTGACTTACTGAAAGCGAAGTTCCTCCTGCTCCAGTTTGAAACGAAAAGCCGTCTTTTATTAGTCCAGTATCTTCACAAAACTGTGCAGTCATTTCGGCAAGAAGCAATCTATCGGGGCTTTTAGTAATTTTGGTAGTTCCCGATACTATTTTTTCAGGTATACCAACCTTATCCATTTCAACAGTATAATCAACATAGTTTCCTTGAATTTGCCATGGTATACAGGGAAATGCTACCATATTATCAGTTACAACTATAACCTTATCAGCATATTGAGAATCGGCTAAAGCAAAACCTAAAAGTCCGCTGGTGGAGGTACCGTATATAGCATTAGCATTTCCGAACGAATCGGCACTTGCTGCACCTATTACTGCAATATCAATTTTTACTTCACCATCTTGTACTGACTGGTATCTACCTCCGTGAGATCGCAATACAGCTACTCCTTGCATTTTACCTTCGGAGCAAAATTTCCCTAAAGGTCCATTCATACTTCCTTCTATTCTGTTTATTGTACCGTCTTCAAGATACTGAATAAGATGTTCGTGACATGGAAACGAAGCCGATGGAAACCATCTAAGATTCTTAACACCTAATTCTTTAGCAATATCAAATATTTGATTTGCAATAAGGTCGCCGTTCCTAAAATGATGATGAGTAGAAATTGTCATTCCATCTTTTAATCCTGCTTTTATAAGTGCATCTTTTAGTGACTTGACTTGTTTGTTACCATCAAGCGGAAAATCACTGTTTGAACTTATATCTGTTGCATGTTTTTTTCCTTTTGGTTGGTACTTTCCTACACCTTGGAATGGGACTATTTTTTCTCCATTTATTTCAATTGGAATCATTCTTCCTACGGCATTTTTTATTTCTTTTGTTTTCATATTGTATCTTTTAAAAAGTTTGACCCACAATTCCAATCGTGGGTTACCAATAGGATTTTATTGACTTTATTGATGACATTAATTAACTGGATATTTTAAACATGTAAATCTTGTCTAAAGAAAATTATGACTTGTTTCTGTTGTCTAAGAAAAGTTTTTCTACATTTATATTTTGTTAAATTGCATATTATTAGAATATTAATAGAATGCGTAAGCTACATTAAATAGGTCGAAGACCATATTTAGACATAAGTAAGCATTAAAATGTTTGTGGCAAATCAATTTGTTGTTTGCAACCAAATACAAAATTAATACCAGTTCTAAGATTTACGGTTTTAGATTTTTTAGGCCACAGTGCAACACTCAAATTATCGGTTAGAAGATACCATTGAAAGAATCCCAGTTTTATTCCAAAACCCAATCCAAGATTATTATAAGAATAGTTCATCATAGAATAGTTAAAACTAAGAGCGAACCATTTAGTAAAATTTGTATTTGCCGATAATGTTAGTGATTGATGAATTTTGCGGTCATAAAAAAATGATTTGTACAAAAAACCAAAATCAATTTTTTTGGTTAATTTATAGTTTGCACCAAGATAAATTTTTGTATCAAGCCATGTTCTATATTTATCGTTTGAGCTTGAACTTTTAAATTTATTTTCTAATGAGTCAGTCATTTCTCCAAATCCTTCACCTATTGAGTCTATATTATTAATATTGATTCCCGAAAATGTATACGAACCTTTTAGTGATAAATTATTAATATTATTTTTCCAATTAATAAAACCAAAATCAATAATACTTGCCGAGAATGAAATCTTGTCGGTTAGTTCATAAATAGCTCCAAAATCAAAAGCTATTCCTCTGTTTTTAAAATCACTTGTACTTAAATCTTCAACAGCTTTCATCTCAATATTGTCAATAGTACCATCATCTTTTTTCTTAATATTAACAGGTGCAGTAAAATTTATAAGCATATCAGCCGAAGTTGTAATTGCAAAATTATCAGCATCAGTAGTAATAGTAAGGTCAGTTTTTCTTGATTCAATATTGCCTAAGCCTCTTAAAAATTTAATTTTTGTGCCAACAGTCAGCCCTTTAAATAATTCTTTTGAAACCCCAATTGCTGTTTCAATATAATTAATAGCAAATACATCGAAACCACTTAAATCAATAGGGTTATCGGCACCAATATAAGCTCCATTACCATCTTTTATCCCTAAAATATCTTTGGGGTATCCAAATCTTACATGAGTATTATTAGTGATATCCAATGTTATATGAAAATCTCTAATCCAAAACCCCAAAGCAAGTATTGTTATCTGATTTTCTACTTTTAAATAATTGCTTTTATGTAACTTAGATAATACTCCATCAAAATCCATTATTAGAGAGTCTGCCTTTGAGCCACTTCCATAATGAATAAAATCATTAAAATTGAAACCTGTATGAGTTACATCAATCATTATGTTTGATATAGCTGGTAGTCCAAGATGAAACCTGCATTTATGTTGATATGCTGGATTTATAAGAGTCGATTGTGGTATTGCTCTCATATTATATAAAGTATTGTCTTGCGAAAATAATTCTGCCCGAAAACTAAATATAATAATTATAAGTAAAATAATTTGTTTATTTTTTATATAAGTCATGATTAATATAATATATGTTTGTAATTTACTAATGTCTTAATTTATAAGCACTAAGTGCTATTTAATATTGTTTACACACAAATTTTCACGGAATAATTAAGTACTGTTACAAAAGTTTTTCGACATTTACCTATTGATTAAATTATCTTTGTATAATGCGTAAGCAACTATAAAATAGGTCGAAGACCTTAAGCAACTATAAAATAGGTCGAAGACCTTAAGCAACTATAAAATAGGTCGAAGACCTTAAGCAACGAAAAAAGGCTCGAAGAGCCTAATTATTTTTAATACTTAATTGAACTTTAGCACCTATTTTGACTCCAAAAGAATATGTACTATAAAACTTTACCGATTTGTCGTCAGATGCTCCTTCAGTATTTAATGTACCCTTTATTATTAAATATTTTGTTTTTTCAAGATCATTAATTTCTGAATCTTTTAAATCAATTTCGTTAGTGCTTGATGTACTTTTTGTTACCTTTCCATTAGTTGTTGTACCCGATTTAATTGTAAGGGCATTTGTAAACAACCCTCCAATAACATTATAGTCTTTATCAGCCATATCTATTTGAACATTAATATCTAAAGGAAAACCATTCTCGAATATAATTTTCATATAAGCTGACATTAATTGACCGCTAATATCTTCGCCTGCTTTAAATTCAATAGTATCAGTCATTACAAAATCTTTTAGGCGTATATCAAATGGAATTTCCAATTCTAATGCAACTTTTATTTTGCTATCCTCTTCAACACTATAAGGTTGTCCTTTAATAGTTGAGACAATTCCCCCCACAGCTAAGTGATGAGGCAATGCCGAAATAAGGTCTGAAATATTTGAAGTAGTATTATCTATTAGAATTTCGGTAATTGCTGTTTTTCCTACCGTTGTTGGTGTATTTAACTTAATTATGTTGTCAGCTAAAGTTCCTTTGAAAATAAGCGGAAGTGGATCCGAGTTTTCTTCTTTATAATAGTTAAAATCTTTAAACTCAAATTGTACAGGCATCACTATTCCACTGGTTATAATTAATTTTATTTTAGGGTCTGCAATATAGACTTCCCCTTTTTCGATAGGATTTGCTATTCCTAAAGTTAACTTTTGAGGCGATAAGATATAATTCATTTCGGGCAAACTTGGTCCGCTAAAATCTATTGTTTTTGGAAAAAAATCGCCAGCAGTAAACTCCGTCAAATCAAATTTGTATTTTACTGTCATAAAGCCAGCATCGTCAACAACTAAATATTGGTTTACCTCTTCGTTGTCAGGCAAAAACTGTTCAAGTTTAAGTGATGCATTTACAACAGGTACTGCTATTGTGGGGTTAATTCCAACAGAATCGGACAGTTTATCAAAATCAATGTCAAATTCTTTTACACACGAACTGAATGTTATTGCTCCTAAAAAAAGCAATAGTACAACAGCTACTAAAATATTGTTCTTTTTCATAATAATTCGTTTTTTGTTATTAAATAGTTTAAATAGCAACGTTTTTTTTAAATTTATAGTGTAATATCTAATCCACTAATATACAAAAAAAATAATTTAAATAAATTATTATTTGATATATAATAATAATAATAAAAAACTTGCTATTATTGAAATATACTAATATTATTTATGTATCAGATAATTAATGATATAATTATCATTAGCTCCCACGATTAAAGATTGTGTATTTTTTGATTTTTGACTAAACCTACCAATAGAAAAATTATCATAACCAATTATTGGAAAATTTTTGTTTAATTCACCCTCCTTATTTATTAGATATATTTGATTTTTTGTTTTTGAGCTTATTGCTATTTGTCGTTCATTTGTAATTTTATAAAATGAAATATTATTAATAACATCTTTATCAAATTTATATTCCAATATTTCAGATTTATCTCTATCAAAAACATACAATACATTTTTATCTAAAAATACAAAATCAGACTTGTTGTCGCCACTAATATCTATATAACTAAATTTGTGCTTATCAGAATATTTTTCGAAACTCATTTTTTTTAAGCTACCATCAAGATAAATAAATATAACTTCGCCTTTATTATTGCTTGTTACAATTCTTGCTTTTGACTTATCGGTTTTTTTCTCGAAATAGAATTTATTGTTAATTGATTTTGCAAAGTTTATTTTTAATTTAACTCTTTCTTCTCCTTTTCGGTTCAAAATATATATTTTATTTTTATCACCAAAAATAATATAATCTTTATTATCTGATTTTATATGTTGTATTGAACTTGTTATGAGCGATTTTGTCTTTTTAAATTTCCAACCATCTAATATTTTTCCTTTTTTATCGTAAACATATACTTTTTTGTTTGAACATGCAATAAAAAAACGATAGTTCATATTATTATCATAATCAACTATCGAAACCGAGTTTGTAGCTTTTGCTTTTAGTTTAATTGGATATTTTTCAACATTTTTACCATTTCTATCAATTAAAAAGATTCTGTTTTCAGTATTAAAAAATAATTGTAACTTTTTATTTTTGAATAAATCAACCTGATAGATATTTCCTATTATTCTATTTTTAAGTTTTCGGCTCCATAAAATTTTCCCATATTTATTTATCAAATATATTTTGTTTGACAAGTCCTGAACAAAAATTTCATTATCGCCCGTGTTGTGATTTTTTACAAATACTGGCTTTATAGCAAGCAACGAATCAAGTTTTGTTTCCCAATTAATACGAATACTTTTCTTATAATCAGGTAGATATTTTAGATAAAAATTATTAAAAAGACCACCGTTGCTACCACTAAATTGAATTGCAAAAGCTTGGAATTTACTAAAAATACTACTATTTTTCAATAAATCTCGATATATACTTCTTTTTAGAAAATCGGAATATAAAGGTAATGATTTATTAATATCAGAATATATGTAAATATTTGATTTTGAAGAAATATATTTTGAAAATTTATTATAGTATTTATTATCGGTTAATATTTTATTTAAATATATTTTTTTAACAAAATTTTCAAGACTTTTTTGACTTTCACCATAAATCAAAAAATCTTCATAAAATGTATAAAAATTAGCTGATAAATTATCAAATACTCCATCAATAATAATTTTATTAATATTTTTTATTGGGTTACTATATATATAAATCGTAGTTTTTTCATCAATATTACATTTATGTTTCAAATTTTTAATATCAATATTGTTTTTTAGTGCATGTTTTTTAGTAATTTCTAATAATTTATTTTTTGTTTCATATTTATCATTTGTCAAAATGATAGAAAAATTTTCATTACGCTTTGATGATATATTTGGATTAATACTCACAAAAGCAAATTCATTATTAAATAGATTGTTAAATACTGATTTTATATTAATATTAAACTCATCATTTATATTTTTAATATTTTCATTATAATTTTTATCTATTTTATTTTTATTCAAAAATATTTCATAGTCCTTTCTAAACTTTTCATTATCACTAATATTGAATATAGTAAACGATGATGTATTATTGGGTAGTATATCAATAATAGTATTATTCTGTGGTTTTTGATTCTTAAATAATGTCATAAAATTATAAGCCGAATCTTTGCACAAAGAAATACCTGACAGCAAAATAGCATCTTTTTTTAGAGATAAATCAAACTCAGTCCAATGTGCAAAATTATTTTTCTGTTTTATAAATTTAAATTTTTTATTGTTTAAAAACCCACCAGTCAATTTTAAAAAATAATCATAGTTTATATAAATGTTTGCATCAGCACTTTTGCTTGCAGTATTTTGTATTTTTAAAAAATTGTTATCATCAATATATGATTTTTTGGAATCTAATTGTCTAATAGCATTTTCAACAAGTATTTTGGCATAACTAATTATAAATATCCCCTTAGAAAAACTATAGGAAAAATTGTTTAAGCTATCACTTTTAAAAACTACATCAAATATTTTTGATTTATTATAAGTCCTTACAGATATGAATATATCTTCATTAAAATTTCTTTCAAGTATTTTTTTAATTCTTTTTTCGTTATACTTATTTCCGATTTGTATTAAAAAAAGAAACTCAAAGCCTTTTTTACCTAAAATATGTGTCGATATTATTACTGGTTTGTTATTTAGTATATTATATACATCTGTATTTACATTTATTATTGAATCTAAAAAAAACATGTTATTTTTTAGCATTTTAAGAGATTTTATATTTTTTAACTCATTCCAAATCAAATTATCATTAATTACATGATAAATAATATCATCAATTTGTGAAGCTTCCAATATTATAGCTGCATTTGTAGGTACTGCTTTTATTGCTTTCGAGGGTTCTTTATCAGTATTTGTAAATATGAAATATATGGCAATAATAATTGTTACAATTACAATTGTTAAAATAATAATCAATTTATTTTTTATCATATTTATATTAAATTAAAAAAATTTTATACTTTTGGTTATTTATTAGAATAAAGTAATTAATATTAGACAATAAACCATGAGCAATAAGTAACTTTGCTTACACTTGATAAACAATAAGGTCTTCGACCAATTTAATGTGGCTTACGCATTCTGTTAATACTCTAATAATATATGATTTAATAAAATTATAATATTGTTTTTTTTTGTTAGAGTACATATTTAGTAAAACTATTTAGGCGTAAGTAAGGTAAAAAGGCTTGAAGAGCCAATTAATTTTATCAAATCTATAATAAAGCTCAAAATTAATAAGTTTATTAACAACAAGTGTTATTTGTTTAATTTATTTTTACTATTTTTTGATAAATACAGTTTATATATTGTTTATTTAATGAAAGTTATACAATTATATAAATTTATTATATGTTTAGTAAACTAAAAATTCTATTAAATTAAAAATGAATGAATATTATAAGATATTCGACCTACTTTATATTGCAACATACATGCAATTAATCAATAAATTACCTTAAAAATGTAAGTTTTTTTTGTTAGACTACCATACTAATACTAAATATGAAAAAAAAATATATACTTATAATAATCACAATATTTATATCTTATTATTCGCTAAAATCGCAAACAGTAAGAGTTTATAATCAAATGACTGAATTTCCTATTGAGGGTGTAACTGTATTTAATAATACACAAAAAAAGTCAGCTTTTACAGATAAAGATGGTTATTTTAGTATTGATATTTTTAGCAATACAGACACTTTATATTTTAAGCATATTGTTTTCAGAATGGTTAAATATACTAAAAATGAATTAAGGCGTATGGACTACGAGGTATACCTACAACCTAGCATGGTCTTGATGCAAGAATTTAATATAACAGCATCAAATATAAGAGAAAATGCCGAAGACCTACCGTATGTTATTGATATTATAGACGCTAAGGAGATTAGAAATATGTCTTCGCAAAGTTCTGCCGATATATTGATGAATACAGGTAATGTATTGGTACAAAAAAGTCAAGGAGGAGGTGGAAGCCCAATTATTAGAGGTTTTGAAGCAAACAAAGTGTTGCTAGTATTAGATGGTGTTCGTATGAATAATGCTATTTACAGAAGTGGACATTTACAAAACTCTATTACAGTAGATAATTCTATACTTAGAAGTACCGAGATTATTTATGGACCTACATCAACAATTTATGGAAGCGATGCATTAGGTGGAGTGATACACTATCACACAAAAATCCCCAAAGTATCTAAGCCAAGAAAATTTGATTTTGATTTTAATGCATATACTCAATATTCTACTGCAAATAAAGGCAAAATAGGACATTTAAATTTTAACTTGGGGTTTAAAAATTTCGCATCATTAACTGCTTTTACAATTAAAGATTTAGGAGACATTAAAATTGGCAAAAACAAAAGCTTTACAAGTGGAATTGATGATTTTGGACACACAAAACATTATGTAACTCAAGACGAAAATAATAATGATATTACTACAGAAAACCCTGATCCCGAAATTCAACTAAATACTGGATATAAACAATATGACTTTCTTCAAAAATTTAAATATGTGTATTCAAAAAAATTAGATATTGTTGCTAATTTTCAATATTCTACATCTTCAAAAATTGACAGATACGATCAATTGACAGAGTACAATAATGATGACCTTAAATATTCGGAATGGCATTATGGTCCTCAAAAAAGATTTTTTAGTTCTATTAAATTTTTTGCAAAAAACAACAACACTTTATATACAAACTTTTCATCTATTATTTCCTTTCAAAATATTAATGAAGACAGAATTAGCCGCAAATTTAACAAAGATAGATTACATCAGGAAGAAAGTTTGAAAATATACAGTCTTAATTTTGATTTTCTAAAACTTATTGATAATGTTCACAGACTAAGCTATGGCTTAGAAGCATCTTATAATGATGTTTCATCTAATGCATACTATGAAGATATTGCTAATGGTACTACATCAATAGCACAAACAAGATATCCTAACGGAGGAGGATATATGATGACGTATGCAGCTTATGCTAATTTTAAGTGGGTTATCATTCCTCAATTTGTAGTAAACTCTGGAATACGATATAGTTATGTAAAACTTAAATCAAGTTTTCTTGATGATGGGGTTTCTGTCGAACTTCCTTTTTCCAGTATCGAAATTGGCAATGGAGCAACTACAGGAACTCTTAGTTTAGTTTATTTTCCATCAGAAAATTGGCAAATAAGTCTAATTGGAGCAACAGGTTTTAGGTCTCCAAATATTGATGATTATGGCAAAGTTAGGGCTAAAAGCGGACTTGTTACAGTTCCAAATGATCAACTAAAACCAGAATATGCCTACAATATTGAATTTGGTTTTATGAGAACTCTTTTTACAAATATTTTTGTCGAAATAAGTATTTACAAAACATGGTTAAAAAATGCCATTGTTAGAAGAGATTATCAGTTAAATAACTCAAATACTCTAATATACGACGGTGATGAATACAATATAATTACAAATCTAAATGCTGCAGAAGCCGAGTTGGAGGGATTCTCTTCAAGCATTTATGGTAGTTTTGATATTTTTCCTACAAATAAAAAGCTCAAAGGTGAACTGAAAATTAAAACAACACTTAACTATATAAGAGGCAAAAATATTGTAGAAGATGTGTATTTAGGTCATATACCTCCAGCGTTTGGTATTTTGACTATTAATTATGAAAATAATAAATTAGGTTTCAATATATCGGGACATTATCATGATTTAAAAAAACTTAGTGAAATGTCTCCATTTGGTGAAGATAATGATGATAAAGGGACACCTGTTGGGTTTCCTTCTTGGTGGAATTTAAATTTCGGTTTGTTTTATAATATTAATAAAAGCTTTGTTGCTCAAATAGCAATTGATAATATCTTCGATGAGCGTTATAGGGTGTTTGCTTCAGGAGTTACTGCTCCAGGAAGAAGTTTTATTTTTACACTTCGCTATAATTTCAACTATTAAGGTCTTCGACCTATTTAATGTTGCTTACGCATTCAATTAATACATAGCAATAATAACTTAACAAAATACAAATGTTGTAAAACTTTTGTAAGACTACTCAGTTTAACAATTAAAATGAATAAAATAAAAAAAATACCATACGGAATATCAGATTTTGAACTTTTCAGAACAGATAATTATTATTATGTTGACAAAACAAAATATTTAGAACTGTTAGAAAGCTCACCAAGATATTTATTTCTAATTCGCCCCCGCCGTTTTGGTAAATCTTTGTCTTTATCAATACTGACAGCCTATTACGATGTATATTATAAAGATAAATTTGATTTTTTCTTTTCAGATACTTATATAGGAAAACACCCAACAGATGAAAGAAACAAATATCTTATACTATCATTTAATTTTGCAATTGTAGATTCAAGAATAGAAAACACGTATGAATCATTTGAGGCGCATTGTGCAATAAATTTTAGGATATTTGTTGATAAATATGAAAAATATTTCACCGAAAAACAGTTAATTGAATTAAGAAAAACAAAAAAAAGTGATGCACATCTTGAAACTATTTTTAGATATTGTCAATACAACGGCTTGAAATTATATATAATAATTGATGAGTATGATAATTTTACAAACTCAATTTTAGCAAGCTATG
>JAOZVK010000238.1 GCA_029938185.1 Bacteroidales bacterium
AGAAATTATAGAAAACAATCTGAAAATCAACAAAGTCTAAGTTCGTAAAGTAGAATTAGTATTAAAATTATTTAGCAGACACAAAAGTACTGATTTTCTTATTATTTAACAACTAAAAAATATATAAAAATAATTTTGTGTAACTTGTTGATTAATTTGTTATTAGTGGCTTTTATGAGAACGCCGTGATTAATTGAGGGCGATTTCCCATATTTTGATTTATATAATGGTCATGGAAGTTATAATGATTTTTCGTTACATTCGACAAATAGTTTTTTAACAATGCGAATGAATGAATTTGCAGCCGACAGATTTGCATCTTTGTATTTTTCTCAGGATTTTGGTAGTTTGATATTTAAAGGCAAAAAATTCAGACCAAGTATAATTATTGAAACCAACATTGGATATGGTGAACTAAATAAAAAGTGGGATAATTATAATTTTTCTACAAAAAGATTTGATAAGATATATATATAGTTTGGTCTGGTATTCAACAACTTGATAAGGCAACAAAATATTATTGGCTATGGTTTATCCGTTCATTATCGCTATGGAGAATATTCTTTTGAAAAAATTATTGATAACTTTGCATTTAAACTTAGTTTATCAGTGAGTTTTTAGGCTATTTGAGTCTTTTTATGTTGCTTATGGACAACAGTATTTATTAGAGTTCCCCACATATTGATAATAACTTTTTAAATTAAACAAAGTGATTAAGAAAGAAATAAAAGACCAGATAGAAGAAGCTAAAAAAAGTGATATATTAGTAATTGAGAGAGAAATTATAACTTCTGAAATTTGGAACGAAATTTTTAAATTAATTAATCTGCAAAGAATTTTGTTAAACAATAATCAATTAAAAAAAATACCAAAAGAAATTGCAAAACTAACTAATTTGAAAGAACTTATATTAATTAATAATCAAATAAAAGAAATACCAAAAGAAATTATTAAACTAACTAATTTACAAATGCTTTGGCTAATTGGTAATCAAATAAAAAAGATACCAAAAGAAATTACAAACCTAACCAATTTGCAAGAACTTTCGTTAGTCAGTAATCAAATAAAAGAAATACCAAAAGAAATTGCAAAACTAACTAATTTGAAAGAGCTTTCGTTAATCAGCAATCAAATAAAAATAATACCAGAAGAAATTGCAAAACTAACTAATTTGAAAGAGCTTTCGTTTGTCAGTAATCAAATAAAAGAAATACCAAAAGAAATTGCAAAACTAACTAATTTACATACACTTTCTTTTTCTAATAATCAAATAAAAGAACTTCCTAAAGAATTTATAATAAAAAATTTTAAATTATTTGAAGATTTTAGATTAACAGATTTATCAAATAATATCAATATAATAATAGGTAAAAATGGAACAGGTAAAACTACACTATTACAAGCTATTACTTTTGCTTTAATTGGTGAAAACAATAAAGATATTGCTAATATTAAACTTGGGAGGTATATCAGAAAGAATACAAATAATGAAAGAATTTCACATTTTAAACAAAATACTATTGGAGAAAATACAAAAAAAGCAGTTGTTAAAGCTGTTTTTAATTGTAATTTAACAAACGAACTGCATATTTCCAACAAACTGGAAAGTGTAAAAATATTTGAAACTGGAAATTTACTTTTATCTTACGGAGTAAATCTTTTTTATAAAGAAGAGCTAATAAATCGAGAATTGCTAAATAATTTAATATCAGGACTTGCTAAGTGTTATAGTATTGATACAATTTTTAAAGATTATTCTACAGATTTTATTGATCCTACATTAATTTTACACGAATTAACAAAACAAAACAAGGAAGAAATTAAACAAGTTCATGATATTTTATTAAAAGTATTAAACAATTTTCTGTCTATTCAGGAAACTGAGCAATTTCAAATAGTTTGGCACGAAGTAAGTTATTATTATCAAAATACAATAACAAAAGAAAATTTTATCCTTTCGGAATTAAGCGAAGGTTATCGTTCTAATATACTACTTGTTAGTGATATATTTATTCGTATATTGTCGGCACGTAACAATTTCTTTGATTCTATAGATAAACTTTTTAACAACAAAACAAATGAATTTAATGTCTTCGGTAATATTTTGATTGATGAATTTGATAGACATTTACACCCAAGTTGGCAACGTTTATTTTTACCAAAACTAAGAAAAATTTTGCCAAATATTCAGTTTTTTCTTACAACACACAATCCTGTTAGTTTACAATCGGCAGTTGGGGGTATTGCTCACGAAATAATTATTGATAATGGCAAAATTGAAGTTGAAAGCTCAAAAATAGAAGCTAATAATATTTTAGACTTTATTGATAAATATTTTTATGTTGATTTTTTTGATATGGAAACACAAAAATTGTTAAATCAATTTTCGGATTATATGGACAAAATTCATGACGGAGATATAGATTTAATATATAGTGAAGATTTTAGAAATTTAGTTCAAAAAATATCAGATTTGGGAGATAATTTAAAATATGAAATTACAAGCAATATCTTACAACTAAACTCAACATTAAAAAAACTGAATAAAAAAGAATTCAAATTATGATAAAAATGCAACGCACTATTGCTCCCTCTTTTTTTGATAATAATTGGAAAAAATGGACTAAAAAATATATCGAAACAAAAAAATGGAATAGTTCATGGCATAGTAAACGTGGGAAAATAATAAAAGAATTAAAACAAATGACAAATAATCATTGTGCTTTTTGCGATGTTTTATTATTTCCCGAAGCTGACCAAGATGGACAAATAGAGCATTTTAGACCTAAAAGCAAGTTTTCTTGTTATGCATATGCTTGGGGTAATTTATATCCTATATGTGAGAGGTGTAATAAAATAAAATCAAACAAATACAACGATTTACTCTTGCGTCCAGATGCCAAAAATTATGATTTTTTCGATTGGTTTAGGTTAAATATATTTACATTCAAATTAGAACCATATAAACTTGGAAATCCAAACTGGAAACGAGCTGAAAAAACAATTAGAATATATAAACTTAACGATGAAGATAAAATAGTACGTAGAAAAATAGAATTCGATAAAATTTCAAATAAAAAATATATAAACAAAAATGTACGACCATTTAGATATATAAGCAAACCTTATGAACCAAATCTTTAAAAAATAAGTATTGGAAAAGTTATTAAACATTTATGTTTTATTAATATACAAATTATTAAAATATTAACAGAATGCGTAAGCAACATTAAACAAATCAAAGACCTTATAATATGAACTACAACGAACTACACAAAAATATTAAAAAAAAACAATCGTTTCTATGCATTGGACTTGATTCGGATATTGATAAAATCCCCAAACATTTATTAAATTACGATGATGCAGTATTTGAATTTAACAAAAGTATAATTGATGCTACTCACGATTTGTGCATTTCATACAAACCTAATATTGCATTTTATGAATGTAGAGGCAGCAAAGGCTGGGATTCGCTTGCAAAAACAGTTAAATATATAAAAAATAATTATCCCGAACAGTTTGTTATTGCCGATGCAAAAAGAGGTGATATTGGCAATACTTCGAAAATGTATGCAAAAGCATTTTTCGAAAATATGAATTTTGATGCCATAACTGTTGCGCCTTATATGG
Organism: Bacteroidales bacterium; assembly: GCA_029938185.1. Classification (GTDB taxonomy): domain Bacteria; phylum Bacteroidota; class Bacteroidia; order Bacteroidales; family JAOZVK01; genus JAOZVK01. Next base: position 3,634 of record JAOZVK010000238.1, read on the forward strand.
GTTCAGATTCTGTTGTTCCTTTTTATTCATATGATAATAAATGGGTAGTAATGCTTGCTTTAACATCAAACAAAGGAGCATATGATTTTCAGTTTATCGAAAATAAACAAAATGAAACTTTACACAAATCGGTATTAAAAAAATCGCAGGAATGGGGAACAAAAAACAATACTATGTATGTAGTTGGAGCTACAAAAACCCAAAGTCTAAGCGAAATTAGAAAAATTGTTCCCGAACATTTTTTATTAGTTCCAGGAATTGGTGCGCAAGGTGGTAGCCTTAGCGAAGTAGTAAAATATGGAATAAATAAACAATGTGGTTTGATTGTAAATTCATCGCGAGGGATTATTTTTGCTGATAATTCAGAAAATTTTGCAACAATAGCAAGACAAAAAGCTATGGAAATTCAAAGAGAAATGAAAAGTTTATTAGGTCTTCGACCTATTTAATGTTGCTTACGCATAATTAATCGTAAATCCGTCCGACCGCTTCGAGCGGTCGGACGGGGTTGTGTTAAAGTTAAAAGTTAAAAAAACAACTATGCAAAATATCAATATAAATGAATATATATCATTACTAAAACAATTAATATCAACACCTTCTTTAAGCAAAAATGAAAATAGAACAGCAGATATATTATATAAATTTTTATCTGACAAAGGTTTTGATGTTAAGCGAATTTTAAATAATATATATGTAAGTTCATCGGATTTTGACAAAACAAAAAAAACTATATTGCTAAATTCGCATCACGATACTGTAAAAGCAGTTTCTGGTTGGACAACAAATCCATTTTTTCCTGTCGAAAAACAAGGCAAGTTAATTGGTCTTGGAAGCAATGATGCAGGTGCATCTGTGGTTTCGCTTATTGCAACATTTGTTTACATGGATAAACTAAACAGAAATTACAATTTAATATTTGCAGCAACTGCCGAAGAAGAAATTAGTGGACAAAATGGAATGGAATTGCTTGTTAATCATTTGGGAGATATTAGTTTTGCAATTGTTGGCGAACCTACACAAATGCAAATGGCAATTGCCGAAAAAGGTTTAATGGTTATCGACTGCTTATCGAAAGGAATATCGGGGCATGCAGCAAGAAACGAAGGTGAAAATGCAATTTATGAAGCAATTCAAGATATAAATTGGTTTAGAAACTATAAATTTGAAAAAAAATCGAACATTCTTGGAGATATAAAAATGACAGTTTCGCAAATTTCAGCAGGTTATCAACATAATGTAATACCTGATGAATGTAGCTTTGTAGTTGATATTCGCAGTACTGATAAATATAGCAATGTTGAAATATTAGATAAAATAAAAAAATATGTTAATTGTGATGTTAAAGAACGAAGTACAAGATTAAATTCTTCAGGAATTTCCATAGAACACCCTTTTATACAAAAAGGTATTGGGCTGGGCTTAAAATATTATGGCTCGCCCACACTATCAGACCAAACATTTTTGAAAATACCAAGTCTTAAAATTGGTCCCGGAAAATCGGAACGTTCGCATACTGCTAATGAATTTATTTATATTGATGAAATTAAAAATGGTATAGAAATTTATATAAAGCTACTAAAAGATTTCCGACCTTTGCAATAAAAAGTCCGATTGGAAAAATATTAAAAACAGACGAAGTCTGTAACAATCAATTAGGCTACCTGTCAGGAGTTGGACAGTCTTGTTTTTTCAAGTAATTTTAATCATAGAATTAAAGTAAAGATTAGCAAAATTTTGCGAAACTTTGCGTCAAACTTTGTGTAACTTTGCGGTTAAAAAGCGGCTAATTTAAAACTGGTAGCCATCAATTATATATAAAATATAAAAAATATGAAACTTTGGGATAAAGGAGTAGAAGTAGAAAAAAAAATCGAATCGTTTACCATTGGTAGAGACAAAGAGTTTGATTTGTATTTAGCTGAACATGATGTTATAGGAAGCATTGCACATATAATAATGCTCGAAAAAATAGGTTTATTAACATCAGACGAACTTATTGTTTTAAAAAAAGAACTTATTAATATATATAATACTGCCAAAAATGGAGCTTTCTATATTGAAGAAGGAATTGAAGATGTTCACTCGCAAGTTGAATTATTGCTAACAAAAAAACTGGGCGATATTGGAAAAAAAATTCATAGCGGACGTTCAAGAAATGATCAGGTATTAGTTGATTTAAAGTTGTATATGCGCAAGGAAATTTATGAAATCAGCCAACTACTTATAAAGTTATTCAATTCGTTTATATCGCAAAGCGAAAAATATAAAAATGTAATTATTCCCGGATATACACATTTACAAGTAGCAATGCCATCATCGTTTGGATTGTGGTTTGGTGCATATGCCGAGAGCCTCTCCGATGATTTACAACTATTATTGTCTGCATATTTAATTAACAATCAAAACCCATTAGGTTCGGGAGCCGGATATGGTTCTTCGTTTCCGCTTGATAGACAATTAACAACCGATTTGTTGGGTTTTAATAATCCCAATGTCAATTCGGTATATGCTCAAATGAGCAGAGGAAAATCCGAAAAAATTGTCTCTTTTGCAATATCAACAATAGCAGCTACATTGTCGAAATTTGCAACAGATGCATGTCTGTATATGAATCAGAATTTTGCTTTTATAGGCTTGCCCGATAATCTTACAACAGGTTCGAGTATAATGCCTCACAAAAAAAATCCCGATGTTTTTGAACTTATTAGAGGCAAATGCAATAAATTACAATCTGTTTCAAACGAAATATTGATAATTACCAATAACCTGCCATCGGGCTATTTTAGAGATATGCAAATAATCAAAGAATCTATTTTTCCTGCTTTTAGTGAACTAAAAACATGTCTCGAAATAACAAATCATATAACTAACAATATTATTATAAACAATGATATTATTGATGATGAAAAATATAAGTACCTATTTAGTGTAGAGAATGTTAATACAGAAGTATTGAATGGTGTAGCATTTCGCGATGCATATAAAAAAATTGCCAAAGAAATACAAACAGGAACATACAAACCCCAAAAAGAAATAAATCATACACATTTGGGTAGTATTGGAAATTTATCAAATAACCTGATTGAAGAAAAAATTGAAAAAATATATAATCAATTTAATTTTAAACAAATAGATAGCAAAATTAATACATTAATTAAATAGCTGAAAAATGTCCCAAAAAATTAAACTTATACTAGAAGATAAAACAGAATTTACAGGATTTTCATTTGGATATAACAAAGCAATTGCTGGTGAAGTTGTTTTTAATACAGCTATGACTGGCTATCCCGAAAGCCTTACCGACCCATCGTACAAAGGTCAAATTCTTGTGACAACATATCCTTTAATTGGAAATTATGGAGTTCCAGATAAAACAGTAAAAGCAAAAATGTTTGAATATTTTGAATCGGAAAAAATTCAAGTAAGTGGATTAATTATTTCTGATTACTCTGAACAATATAGTCACTGGAATGCAAAAATAAGCCTTTCCGATTGGCTGATAGAAAACAAAATACCTGGAATATATGGTATTGATACCAGAGCTTTAACAAAAATCCTTAGAGAAAAAGGTTCAATGTTGGGGAAGATTGTTTTACAAAATAATGACGAAATTGATTTTTATGACCCAAACAAAGAGAATTTGGTTGCTAAAGTTAGTATTGACAAAAAAGAAATATATGGTAGCGGAAAACATAAAATATTACTTATAGATTGTGGGGTTAAAAATAATATTATAAGATGTTTGCTTGATAAAGACACAACAGTTGTCAGAGTGCCTTGGGATTACGATTTTGCTAATGAAAAATACGATGGACTTTTTATTACCAATGGTCCGGGAGATCCACAAAAATGTAAAATTACAATTGAAAATATTAAAAAAGCATTTAATCAAGATAAACCAATTTTTGGAATATGTCTTGGAAATCAACTTATGGCTATAGCTTCGGGTGCAAATTCGTATAAACTGAAATATGGACACCGAAGCCACAACCAGCCTGTACTTGAGGTAAATACAAAAAAGGCATATATTACTTCACAAAATCATGGATTTGCAATTGATAACAGCTCTTTGAACGATGAATGGAAACCATATTTTGTAAACCTAAATGATAATACAAATGAGGGAATGAAACATAAATATAAACCTTTTTTTTCAACTCAATTTCACCCCGAAGCAACTGGAGGACCAACTGATACTAAATTTTTATTTGATAAGTTTATTGATTTGATTGACAAGTCGCTTGAATAAAAAACTTATAGATATTACTCAAAAAATATGTACATCGCATATTGAAAAATTAAAGAAAAGTAAAAAAATATTTTGTATCTTTGTAATATGTAAGTACTCTAACAAATTTTTTTTGTATTTTGTTAATATAAGACATTTATTAGTAGTATAATCTGACACAGTATTAAATAAAATAGAAGACCTTAATTTATCATTATAAAATTTATATTATGAAAAAAATACTCGCACTCGGTAGTCAAGAATTTTCAGAAATTATTAACAATAACTGTATTTATGTTGATAAAACAGAAAATATTTACAAATTACTTACAAATGGTAAGTACTACTTCCTGTCACGTCCTCGTCGTTTTGGTAAATCTCTGCTTGCAAACACAATAAAAGAACTTTATCTTGGCAGTAAAGAACTATTTAAAGGTTTGTGGATTTATGATAAATGGGATTGGGAAAAGACTTATCCAGTAATTAAAATTTCATTTTCTAAAATTGATTATGAAGAATTAGGATTAAAAAATGTAATAAATAAAGAAT
>JAOZVK010000239.1 GCA_029938185.1 Bacteroidales bacterium
ACTAAAGAATGCTAAACATTTTATTTTCAATATCTTTTAAGTTCGTAAAGTTGAACTAAACAAAAGAATATTTTAGGAACTAATAAAAAACACAATAAAATTAGAACTAATAATATTGTTGTAATTTATTAATTTTTATAAGCCCTGGTTGAAGCCCCTAAGCAATATTAAAAAACATTAAGTGCTTACTTATAAAGCTTTTCTATTTGTGCTAAATATTTTTTCAATACAACACGGCGTTTAAGCTTAAATGTTTGAGTTAGCATTCCGTTTTCTAAGGTAAAATTCTCATCTGTAAACAAAAATTTTCTTGGTATTTCATAACCACCATATTTTAATTTAAGATTTTTTTGTATTTCATCGCCAATAAACTTTTGAATTTCTGGAGAATTTATTGGTTTTTCACTTTCTGCTTTTAAACCAAAACTATCTATTGTTTTTTCTAATAATTCGCTGTTTACTACAATAATAGCAGTATTATAAGGTTTCCCGTCACCATATATCATAGCATTTTCAATAAAAGTCAAAAGCCTTATATCTTCTTCTATTGCAGCAGGGAATATATATTTACCGTTTTCAAGTTTGAATTGCTCTTTTATTCGTCCTGTAATAAATAAATAACCATCTTTATCAATTTTACCTCTGTCGCCTGTTTTTAACCAACCATCTTCAGTAAACATTTCAGCAGTTTCTTTATCTTTTTTGTAGTAACCAACCATAAGATTAGGTCCTTTTACCTGAATTTCACCATCTTCACTATTGTCCGATAGCATAGACCTATCTATGCGTATATTAACAAGTTCGAGTGCTCTACCTACACTACCTGACTTGTTCATCTCTGGACTACTCATGGTTACAGCTGGTGATGTTTCACTTAAACCATAACAGTCATAAACAGGAAGTCCAATATCTGCAAAAAATGCTGAAATATCATTATTCATTTTTGCACTTGCAGTTATAGAAGCTACAAGTTCACCACCAAATTTTGAACGTATTTTTGAAAATACTAACTTATCACCAATATTTAATTTTAGTTTGGTAAAAAATCCAATATTGCCATTTTTTTCTCTATTTAATTTTGCTGCATTTACAGCCATATCAAAAAGTTTTTTAGACATACCGCCAGTTTCATTCATTTTAGCAACAATACCATCGTATATTTTATTAAAAACTCTTGGTACAGCTATTAAAAAAGTAGGTTTTAATTTTACTAAATCTTGTGCGAGAGTATCAACACTTTCCATAAAACCAATTGAGCCTCCAAAAAATAGCCAGTTATACAGTTCAGCTACTTGTCCATAGCTATGTGCCCATGGCAAAATCGAAAGACTTCTGGAACTTTCGTTCAAAATATTGTATCTTCTGTTTCCTGCTCTTGCATTCGAAACAAAATTTCCGTGAGTCAAAAGAACACCTTTGGGGTCGCTGGTTGTACCCGATGTATATATTAAACCTGCCAAATCGCTACTTTTTGGAATAAGAAGAGCTACTGGTTTTTCTTTACCAATTTTTTCCAAAGTTGCCATTGAGCTTACACCTTCTGAATCAATAATATATATGTTTTTTAATTTTTCAATTTCGTTAATAAGATGTTTTATTTTTTCATATATTTCAATTGTAGAAACTAATAAAAATTTTATATCTGCATCCTCAATAATATATCTCCATGTTCGTAGAGTTTCTTTTTCATACATTGGTACAAAACAAGCTATTCGACCATATGTTGCAAAAGCAGCAACAGCCCATTCTAATCTATTATTTGCAATAATACCCACACTATCACCTTTGTCAATACCTATAGAAGCCATTCCACTTCTAAAATTATCAACTCTTGTTTTTACATCTCCATATGTAACCCACTCATAATCGCCTGTTTTAGGGTTTTTTGTACCATACAAATTATTATTTTTGAATTTATCTGTTGCGATATTAAAATGGTCGACAAGATTGTCGGGCTTCTCAATTTGATACGTAGTCATTTTGCAATAGTTTAATATAGATTTATAAAATTTATCAGCTTAATCGTAATTCTAAGATTCCTCACATTGTAGCTTTCCTAAAAAAAGCGTATGAATTTTGTATAAATAACAATCGTTCTTATATTTCACTTTAACAATGCTTTCTTATTATTGCAAAAATATAAGAAAAATTATCAAAACCAATATTTTATTTTTTAATTACTTAAGCTGAATAATTCACAAATGTTCAATTCAGATGCGTAACTATCTGTATATTTGAACCTCCTCAATTTATAAATAATTGAAATAGTTATCTATTACAATTATTTATAAATCTAAACTTGTTCATATCTACCAGACATTTACAGATATCTTAACCAAATTTTATTAATTAATACAACAGATTGAATAATAAATTTTGTAAATTTGCATTATATTAAAAACAAAAAGAGATATGCAACCAAAATAACATTAGAAATTGATAAACAAATAATTGAACTTGCAAATTTATATGTAAGCGAAAAAGGATTATCGCTAAATGAAATGTTGGAATATTATCTGAAATGGATAGTTTGGAACGAAACTTTTATGCGAACACCTGATATAATGAAAAATATTTTGCCTATAAAAAAAGATAAATCTACTGAAAAATGGAAAAATTTAGAAGTTTTCCTTTCTGAAAACAGATTTGATTTGCCCGAAAATTACAAATTCGAATACCGAAAATCTTTTATAACAGTACTTACTTGAAAAACAAGACTGTCCAACTTCTGACGGTTAGCTGGTCGATAAGGTCTTCGACCTATAGTTGCTTACGCATTAGTACAAAGATAATCTAAACAGGAAGTTACGGATAAGTAAATATCGAAAAACTTTTGTAACAGTACTTATATACTAAATTAGATTAAAAATTTCACTTTTATATAAATGTTATAAGCTATTAATCATGATATTGTATAATTGTATCATTGAATAATTGAACCATTGAAAATATATAAAAACGACTCTTTTGTTTTTTATAATATGTAGGTTATCAGGCGTAAGCAAACTTTTCACTTACTTAATGTGGCTTACGCATTATTGTAAACCAATTCGTAATTCGTAATTTATAATTCGTCACTTCCTAAACGTCTTTTTATTTCATTAATATAAACTTTAAATTCATTACTTGTTTCAACAAGATTTCTAACAGTTTTATATGCATGAAGAACTGTCGCATGGTCTTTTCCACCAATTTCGGAACCAATAGCCGATAGGCTTGATTTTGTTAAATCCTTTGAAAAATACATTGCAATTTGTCTTGCTTGAACAATTTCTCGTTTACGGGATTTCGTTTGTAATAAATCAATATTCATATTAAAGTATTCGCAAACAACTTTTTGGATTTGGATGATTGATACTTCTTTTTTGGTATTTTTAACAAGTTTACTAATTGTTTTTTTTGCTAATTCTAAAGTTATTTCTTTTCTATTGAGTGTCGATTGTGCTAATAATGAAATTAATGTTCCTTCTAGTTCTCTAACATTAGAAAATATATTTTGAGCAATATATTGTGAAATTTCATTGGGTATTTTTATACCATCTTTATATGATTTTCTATTTAATATAGCAAGTCTTGTTTCATAATCGGGTGCTTGCAAATCGGCTTGAAGTCCCCATTTAAATCTTGAAAGTAGTCTTTTGGATAGTGATATTAATTCAACCGGTGGTCTGTCCGATGTTAATATTAATTGTTTTCCTGATTGGTGTAAATGATTAAATATATGAAAAAATATATCTTGAGTTGCTTTTTTTCCTGCTAATTCATGTATATCATCAATGATTAATATATCTATCATCTGATAAAAATGCAAAAAATCATTACGATTGTTGTTTCGAGTGGCATCAGCAAATTGTGTTTGAAATTTATTGGCACTTACATACAATACAATTTTATTAGGAAAAAAAGATTTTGCTTCAATTCCTATAGCCTGAGCAAGGTGAGTTTTGCCAAGTCCCGAATCGCCATATAAGAAAAGTGGATTAAATGCAGTACCTCCCGGATTATTTGCAATAGCATATCCGGCTGACCTAGCTAATCTGTTACAATCACCTTCAATAAAATTATCAAAAGTATATTCTGCATTTAGCTGTGGATCAACATGCAGTTTTCGAATACCCGGAATAACAAAAGGGTTTTTTATTTCATTTTCTTTTACTAATGGCATCGTTACAGGTTTGTTTCTCAAATCTGTATTGCTTTTTGCTGGGAAACTAATTGTTTTAGGTTTTGTGTTTGATAGAGAATTATTATCAACAACAACACTATATTCAAGTTTAGCTCCTTTACCTAATTCTTTTCTTAATGTCTTTCGAAGTATATCTATATAATGTTCTTCGAGATATTCATAAAAAAAAGGACTAGGTACTTGAATCGTCAGAATATTCCGTTCTAAATTAGTTGAAACAATCGGACGAAACCAAGTTCTGAAACTTACTGTAGGAACATTGTCCTTAATTATAGCTAAACAATTTTGCCAAACAATTTCGTAGTTTTTATCCATTTGGTCTTAAACACTTTAAAATATTAATACATTTCTAATTTTCGTTTAGTAAAGATTTAAAAAAAAAACTTATAAAAAAAATGTTTTTTTACTTGATTATTAAAAAAAACATCTATCAATATTATTTTCAACAAATTATTTTATTATTTTTTTCAATAAAACTCTAAACATTTAATAATCAGTCTATAAATAGAATTATAAGCCTAACGTTTTGCAATTTAATGGATTAAGTGATAATTAAATAATCCTACATTTTTGTACACTATTGCTTACATTTTGTAAGTATAGCTAAGTTTATATTCTATGTTAAGTTTAGATGAATAATAAGTAATTAACAATGAATAATGGACAATTAACAATTTTGTTTACGCCAGAATTACAATAAGTTACAACTTTACAAAGTGTCGATTTTATACAATGACCTACTTATATAATAAAAAAGCCTGATACAGTATATTAGTATCAGGCAATAATATATAAAAGTAATATAATATTATAACTTTTTGGAACGAACAATAATTTCTGCAATATCTAAAACTTCAGCTGCTTTTTGCATATCTTTCATTTTTAAACCATCCATTATCATTGTCATACAAAATGGGCACGATGTTGCAATAATATCAGGTTTTACTTCTAAAGCATCTTCTGTTCTTAATTCATATATTTCTTTGTCACCTTTTTCTGCTTCTTTAAACATTTGAGCGCCTCCTGCACCACAACATAAAGACCTACTTTTGTTTCTATTCATTTCCACCAACGAACTTTTTAATTGTTTTAATATAAATCTGGGTGCCTCATATTCGTTGTTTCCACGTCCTAGATAACAAGGGTCATGGTATGTTATTTTTTTGCCAGTTAATTCTGTATCATTAATTTTTAATTTGTTTTCATTAATGAGTTTTTTTATTAGCTGGGTGTGGTGATATACTTCATAATTGCCACCTAAGTCACAATATTCATTTTTAAGAGTATTATAATCATGCGGATCACATGTTACTATTTTTTTCACCTCATAACTATTAAGTACTTCAATATTTTGCATTGCTTGCATTTGAAACAAAAATTCGTTTCCTGCTCGTCTTGCGTTGTCCCCTGTATCTATTTCTTCGGTACCCAGAACTGCATAATCAACTTTGGCATGTTCGAGTATTTTTACAAAATCGCGAGTTATTTTTTTTGCTCTATCATCGTAACTTCCAGCAGAGCCAACCCAAAATAAATATTCTGGTTTTTTACCGTCATCTGCCATTTCGGCCATTGTACGTACTTTTATTTTTCTTTTATTTTCTGTACTCATATGTTGAAATATTTTGATTCTTAAAGATTAAGGTCTGCATCGACCTGTTTAATCTCACGCACGATATAATTTATTGTATTTTAATAAGCTTTATACAAAACAGTTAAAACTTCTGTGAGTGTGCTTATTAATATAAAAATATATTCATTTTGGCGTAAGCTAAGTTTATTCGTTTATATATAGTTCGTCTGCCCAATTTAATCTGTCGGCAGCAGAATATTGCCATGGAGCTCCATTGTTTTCAATATTTGTAGACATCATATTAATTAATGATGGAGCTGCTGATTCTTCCATAAAAATATATCTTCTTAGTTCTAATATTAGTGATGGATGATCAATATTCATTGGACATTCCTGAGCACAAGCATTACAAGTAGTACAAGCCCACAGTTCTTCGAAGCTGGTATAATCGCTATACAATGCTTTTCCATCATCGTATGATTTACCTTCTTTTCGTAATTTTGGAGATTTTTCTTCCATTCTTCTTCTATAATCAAGAATAACTTTTCTTGGCGATAGTTTTTTACCTGTTTGATTGGCAGGACAAACCGAAGTACAACGTCCACATTGTGTACAAGTTAAGGAGTCAATATAATTTTTCCAAGTACCATCTTCAACATCTTTCATTCCAAATCTTTCAGGCTCTTCATCAGTTTCTTCAGGTTCTTCAAATGCTGCATCAGGATCCATCATTAATTTAACCTCATTTGTAACAGATTCCATTGCTCGCATTTTGGTTAATGGCTCGGTACGTGAAAAATAAACGTTTGGAGTTGACATAAATACGTGAAAATGTTTTGAGAAAGGTAGGTAGTTTGCAAAAAAGAAAATTAATAGTATGTGTGTCCACCAACTTATCATTTCTATTAAATGTGCAGCATCGCTAGGGATAAAACCTGCGATTATCGAACTTACAGGAAATATTCCATATAAACCTTTATTTGCAACATAGCCTGCGTTCATTCCTAATAGAGAAGCCATCAGCATCAAAATTAAAAACAGAGCAAATGTTGCATCTTTGTGGTCTTTGTGTCTTAATTCGCTTCCAGTAAATCTTTTTATATTCATTAGGTTTCTGCGAACCAAGAACATAATAATTAGTACTAAAATTATAAATGCAGAAATATCACCTCCAGCAATAATTATATCATATACTATTCCCAAAAAATGTAATACTCTGTCGTTTTCAGCCATTTTATCGAAAGGTACTCCAATAAAACCATCAAGTACCATCTCTAATGAACCTACTAATATAAAAATAAATCCCCACAAAACTAATGCGTGCATAAAGCCAACAAGTGGTAATCTGAAAATTTTTGATTGTCCTAAAACAACTTTGAACAATAATCCTACTCGCTCACCTACATTACTTATTGAATATGGTTTTTTCAACATTTTTATATTTGCAAATATTTTTGATGCTGTAAATGCAAACACACCAATTGTAGCAAGTGTAGCTAAAATAAAAACAATATGTGCTATCATATAATTATTTTTTTAATAAATTAGTTAAAATTAGGAAATTAAGGTCTTCGACCTACTTTATAGTTGCTTACGCATTAGTATAAAACCAACTTAATCATATAGTTATAAATAAGTAAATGTTAAAAAACTTTTGTAACAATACTTATACTAAATTTTGGTTAAGCTTTTTAATACTGCTTACTCACAAATAAATGTAGCCTAACAAAAGTTTTTTTACGCACAAATTTATTCTTACTATTTAATCAACTTTATTAAGGTATCGTAAAATATTTATGCGTAAGCAAGGTAAAAGGCTCTAAGAGCCAATATAAATTTCACTCCAAATATAGTATATATTATTTTTGTGATGCTAATGTTTTTCAACATTTGCAATGGAATCAACAATTTAGAAATATCTAAATTATTGATTTTATGATAATAAGTTCTTAGATATATATTAGATATAGTTATATAACAGATTAGGTATTATTAATAAAAATGGCTCTTATATCTTTTTTTAATAAACTGATAAGAGTAATTAAATATTTTTTTACAAAAATATATATGTAAAATGATATATAAAAAAGGTCTATACTTCTTTGTCTTTTCGTAAGTTCTCAATAGTTGCCACAAAATTACAAAAATTAATATTTTCAGAAAAATTACGTTTTAATTATATAAAGAATTATTAATAAAAAATTATGCTGGGAAATTCACCTATCTTGTCTCTAAGTACTGTTACAAAAGTTTTTCGACATTTACTTATTCGTAACTTTTTGATTAAGTTGTTTTTGTACTAATGCGTAAGCAACTATAAATAGGTCGAAGACTGGGGTGTTAATAATCAATAAATTTGTATCATGCTAATTTTATTCTTACATCTAAAATTTGTTAAAGAAACCTTATTTTTGAATTTTTAAACCTTAATAGAAATTAAAATGATGAAAATTTTAAACCTTATTACCTTATTAAAATCTCTGTTAATAAGGTAATAAGGTTTGTAAACAAGGCATATTTTGGTTTCTACTAAGGTTGATAATAAAAAATAAGGTTTTTTATTTCTACTTTACGAACTTAAATAATGCTAAAAATAAGATGTTTAGCATTTAA